>QMUP01000087.1 GCA_003660635.1 Candidatus Wolframiiraptor sp. | reverse complement strand
GAGACTGCGGCGACGAAGAGCTTCTCCATACGCTCCAATAATTTCTCCGTCATTTCATTAAACGTGGCTAAACCGGGTTTAAAGAATTACTCTCCACCCCGAAATTATTTCACCATTTTCTCAAGCCATCTCAGCCTCAGGGTTAGATAGGCGATTATCGTCGTGAAGATGGCGAGTAGGTAATATCCGGCTCCAACGGCCATGCCTATTGACGAGGCAACCCATAGACACGCCGCCGTCGTTATCCCGACAACCCTCTCCCTCGTCTGAATTATCGTCCCCGCTCCGATGAAACCTATCCCAGCGACTACGTAGGCGGCGATTCTCGCCGGATCGGATCCCGGAAACGCGTAAAGTGATAGGATCGTGAATAAGCAAGATCCTGTTGAAACTAGGATGTGTGTCCGAAGTCCGGCGGGTTTATCAACTCTTTCTCTCTCAAATCCTATGGCCCCGCCGAGTGCGAATGCCAATAATATTCTGCCCATTAACTGTAGGTCTGATAGCATGTTTGTTAGGTTGATTGATGACTTATAAAAATTGGAATTGAATGCTCGAAAAATAGAGGAGGAACGATTGGTTTTAGATTTCCGAGATCAGCCTATTTATGGTTTCGGCGACGCTGCTCAGGACAGTCTTCGCATCTGAGATCTTCTTCTCATACTCCTCTATCTTAGATTTGTATTGCTCCAGCTGAGATTTCAAGGACTCTATCTCAGACTTCAGCTTCTCGACATCTTCTTTCTCGGCGAGTGGGGCATATTTCTCCTTAAAGAGTTCGGGCAGCGACGGTATGCTAACGCCCTCTCTAACGAATCTCTCATAGGTCTCTCTAACTATTTGACCCGCCTTAGTTCTTCCCTGTAGGTGGTTCCGTATCGTCGCCTCGGATCTACCTAGTTCATCCGCTATCTGCGATACACTCATCTTCGCCTTCTCCCTCGCCAAGGCAGCCGCCGCGACCGCGAGGCTATCTATCCACGTAAGTCTCTCCTTGGGGTTCTCGAGTTCTTCTAAGACTGTTGGGCTGAAGATGCTGGCGATTAGGAGCGCCGATTCGAGTTTATGTATCTGATCTCTTCCAACCGGTGTTAACGGGACCTCCTCACTCATTCACCCCTCACCTCCCGTGGCACCTCCATACTCTCCTTCTTCACGGTTATTCCTTTATCTGTTATCTCGAAGGGGTGCCTCCTCATCGAGTGCGCGGTCCCCCTCATCTTCCAGACTATCAGGCTCCTCCTAAGCTCGCCCCTAATCTCATCGAGGTCGAGTCTGACGATCCCATCAGCCGCGTGTTCAACACCTGGCCCCCCGAATCCCCGCTCAGTCACGCTGACCTGCGAGATGAGGATTGATGTGCACCCCATCCCGGATAACACCTTCTTCAATTGGAGGACCATGCTCCTCGCGAGGACGGGCTTCGTGATATAGAGCGTTGTAACCGAGTCAACCACCACCCTTTCGGCGCGTATCTCCCTGATGGCGGTTCTCAGGACATCGACCAGAGCTTGAAAATCATCGGGAGCCCTCACGACGTATCGCTCCCTCTTAGCCGCCTCACCTATGCCAGCCGTGAAGGCATCCACTATAGCGAACTCCCCACCCGCCTCATACTCCGAGACATCCCAGCCAAACTGGGACATCGAGATCCTGATCTGGACCGGGTGCTCCTCAAGGGCGACTAGGATACCGTGCTCTCCCCGCTTAAGACCGTTATAGAGGTATTGGTAGCCGAAAATGGATTTACCAGTTCCAGGTCCGCCCGCGAGTAGGACGACATTCCTCTTCGGGATGCCGCCGTGGAGAATATCATCAAATCCGGGAATTCCCGTGATAACTCTCTCCATATCGCTTCATTTCTTGATTTGCGCCCGCTGTATAAAGCGTTTTTCCACGCGGAGACATTTTCTCCTTTTTAGAGATTTAATCGGGATTATATTGACCGAGGCTATTTCTGGATGGCAGTAATCGATTTTCCTCTCCACTCGAAGACCTCACTCGAGTTCTCCGCATCAAACATTCAGCTCCCTAATGAATTCATCTATGATGTTGTTCAAGTCATCCGCCCTTTCATATAGTATCAGGTGGCCTGCCCTCTCTAGGATGCTGAGCCTCGAATTCGGAAGTAGTTCATGGATTTTAACGCTCTCATCCTTCGGCGTCACCCTGTCATCTTCTCCCACGATTACTAGGGTTGGAGCCTTAACCTCCGGAAGCCACCTCGATGCGTCATAATCTTGGAAGAACTTCAGGTATCTGAATGCGTGGGCCGGAAGGCTCTCAAGATACTCCTTATTATCTTGAATGAATTCCTCGAATATCTCATCCGATGTGGAGGGACTGAAGAATAGATCTCTATACACCTTCCTCGTAAGCGGGTTCTCGGTGAAGAATAACTTCCTCCAAAATATCGGGGGGAGGTTCCAGACTATCTTATCGATTATGTCGGGCTTGATCTTGATCAGGGATCCTATCAAGACTAATCCCTTAACGGCGTGGTCTCTGGCATATGCTTGGGCGACCATGCCTCCAAAGCTGTGGCCGACTAAAACCGCATCATCAGCCGATATGTTAAGTTTGTTCATGAGCGATGTGAGATCATCGAGATAATCTTTCAACGTAACCTTGACGGGTTTATCTGACCTCCCATATCCCCGCTGATCATAAGCCACCACCCTATATCTTTCCTCAAAGTAGCTTATCTGATACTTCCAGTTCGAGATCTGGCCAGGTGATCCGTGGAGGAAGATCATCGTTAATGGGCTTTGATAGCTATGTCCCTTCGACGAGTCATATACCTGTATCTTCAAACCGTCTAGGTCGATGAAGAAGAGGTTGCTTTGATCGACCGAAGCCTTCTCACCTGACATGTAGCAGTTTTTAGTTTGAGAGCTTATATGAGTTTCCACAATCATTTCTTTAAGATTCTCCAATCCCTCAGCTTCCACGTTAATCCCCCTGGAACATATCTTATCTCAGGTTCTTTGGCTTCCAGGATTCGACGCATTTCAGATGACTCTCTTAAGTTCCATCCTTAACGGAGTATATTCTCCCTAACCCGCATCGTCGCAAACCCGCCATCCTAGGCTGAAAGGGGCTTCGCGAACATCATCCCTAGGTACATGGCCTCTCGGCAGCCTTCCAATCCCCGCTGAAAGATCTAATCGTGAGGCTTATTTAGCCGTGTTAATTGGTAAACTCCAGTCGACATGACGTTTGGAGATCTTCTGGCGGCTCTTTCAGGCGGAAACCTCATGCTGCTGGCCTTCTTCGGGGGACTCATAACCTCGATCCTGAATATGGTCGGCTGCATACCGATCTTTTTCCTGAAAGGGTCTGCCGAGAAGGTCACCGACCTCGGCCTAGGATTCGCATCGGGAGTGATGTTGGCCGCGAGCTTCACGAGCCTGATCCTCCCGGGAATAGAGTCAGGCGGAGTCCTCCCGGTCCTCGTCGGAATTCTCCTGGGAGCCCTCGCCGTCTCCTACATGGATAAGCTCATCCCGCACATGCACTTCATCAGGATAGGGGTAGAGGGGAGGAGGTCGAGGCTCAGGGCGGTCTGGCTCTTCGTCCTCGCGATAACGATCCACAACATGCCCGAGGGATTGGCCGTTGGCGTGGGATTCGGATCCGGGAACCTCGCCTCCGCCACGGCCCTCATGATCGCGATAGGCCTCCAAAATATACCAGAAGGTCTCTCCGTCGGCCTGTCACTCGCCTCCTCCAAGGAATATACCCGGGCCAAGTCATATCTCATAGCCGCCCTATCCGGCATAGTCGAGCTCCCCCTAGCAGTTCTCGGAGCGGCCGCGGTGATCGCCGCATATCAAGTCCTGCCCTACGCGATGGGCTTCGCCGCCGGAGCCATGATCTTCGTTGTGAGCGACGAGATAATCCCGGAAGTTCACAGGCTGGGAAAGGAGAGGGCGATAACCTTCAGCCTGATAATCGGGCTCATGCTAATGCTCTTCCTAGATGTCGCCCTAAAAGCCTAGATGCAGACCCATGACGAGGCTTAAGACTATAAGATCGGATGACCTATTCTAAGTAACGAGGCGCGTGGATGAGGAGACCCTCGATTGCTGAGCCGTGATGAGCCGGGGTTCATCCACCGACCGCGCAAAAACCATTCTAAAAGATCATTAACTTCCTTGAGAAATTCCCTGTGGAGTCGTCTTCGTGAAGAGTGGCGTGAAGATGCGTAAACTGGCGGCGGTCTCCATAACCCTGATCGCGGCATCTATCCTCGGTCTCTTCTTCGGGGTAACACAAGCTCAGGTTCATGGGATACAGTTCACGGCGCCGTTTCCAGCACTAGAATTCGCGGTTGCTAGAGCAAATCTAGTCGCTCAATTCTTCTTCCAATTATTCAAAATACTTGGCTTTATCGGCCCCTGGAGCGCCATTTTATCACTTGGGCTTGGAATTTTCTTAAACAACGCCTTGACCGCCGTGATAATCGCGTTTTCCTCCCCATTAATCCTGAAAGCGAAACCCTTCTCGGATAAGCACCTGGCCCGAATATATTATGAGCATGGAATATGGTTGTTCAAACCTATTGGGTGGACGCCATATAGAATTCTTTCACTGATTCTGCCAATATATGGCCTCGCCCTCCAATGTTACCTAATCGGAGGAATAGCACTTATGACTGGAATGAAATTCACCGGAGCCGAATTCCTCCCATTTGAAGCAATCTCGATTACGATTATCTGCGTCTTCGCATCGACGCCAGCTCTCTCAGAAAATCCGAATCGAGATATACCGAAATATCTTAAGACCTTGAAGAAACTGTTACCGATGATATTATTGATAATGTTTGTTACAGCCATTTTAGAGGCGTATTCGATACTGATCACGTGAAATCTCTCCTCTTAACGAATCTCACTTTCT
>QMUP01000086.1 GCA_003660635.1 Candidatus Wolframiiraptor sp. | reverse complement strand
TGGACAGGCCCGGGCTTATTGGTTGGTGATAAAGAACTGTGGAAAGAAGGAGAGTGTACTCACTATAAGTTCTCAAACACCTAATCCATATTTCTTTAATTCACTGGTTCAAACCATGCGGGAGATGGGTATGGAGCTGGGGGGCTTCTTCACCGTCGTGGCAAAAGAGGAAGACCTAAAGAAGATGAAGATTCCACCGGGAGTAAAGCGTTCATATATCATCCTAAGTTAAACGTATTCTCTCCAAGTGTGTCCGCATTTTCTGCATCTAAAGAATTGCGTCATGGGTTCATCAGCCGACCTAGTTTGAACGGACCAGTAGTAGGCTTCTCTTGCACCGCATTTCGGACATACAAAATCGGTTGTTATGGGCAGGACTTTTTCCTCTTCACCTTTATCAATTACTGTTATCTCGGATACCTTCTCCCGTTTACGGACTTTGGTATAAATCACGCTATCCCCTATCGGCTTCTCATATCCACACTTGGGACAGATCCAAGCCGGTTTACTAGTCTTCTTCAGGACCATTACCTTACCACATTTGGGGCAGACTTCCACTCGCTTACACCCGCTAATGCTGGCATCAGGTCTCCTAATTAAATTCTTCTATCAAAGTTTTTCAAAAGCCTCCCTCAGCTGGCTTGATAGGTCCTTTAGCTCCTTAAGGGCGCGCTCTAGGGCCTCTAAAGCCTTTATCTCTGAAGGATCGGTTTTAATCCTGAGGAGGATTCTTTTCGTTAAAGGATGTTCTATGAACATTCCTGCATATTGGACTCCATCCATCTTTTGGAGGATCTCGCTGAGAGAGTCGAAGAGGCTCGGGTCTTCTTCCAATGCCTCGATTTCAAGGAAGTCATCCCTTTGTTTTAAGATCCTTACCTTCAGTTCAGTTCACCTCAACATGGATGCTAAACGCTCCAAATTCCCATAATACGGGACGATTTTACGTTTTTGCTTCTCACCGCATCGCGTGCAAACTAGGGTCCTACCGGATTTTATGAGCATCCCTGAGCACTTGTTGCATACTCCGAGGATTACGCCCAGATTGGGTCTCCAGATGGATAACCCGATTATTCCAGTGAAACATGTCACAACCATCCCTATTACCAAATCGCCTATGCCAACATATTCTTCAAGGCTTCCCCTCATTCTCTTACTTGGGAGGATTACCGCGGTCTTAGGATGCTTGAGGGCTGATCCATTTGCTGATATCACGTTTACAATCGCGATCTTATCCTGAACTTCCTTTACCTGCGCCAAGACCGTGTCTCCGACCTTTATTTCCTCAACTTTCTTGAGCGGCTTTACGTGAACTATCCTCTTGGAGTGATCGAATTTAACGACCCCGCTTATTATCGAGGCTAAAATCCCGTCATTATGCTTTTTGACGTTTTCACCCGGCTCGAACTCCTCTTCCACGCACAGCGGCTCTCCTGGAGCTACGATCTCGCCGTCCTTCACGAATACCATGGCTTCTATATTACCTCCATTAACATGTATTTGGGGGTTTTTATGGTCTCCTCCCAGCCAAGTTTTCCGAGGGAGATTAAGGTTTCTGCGGGCAGAAGAATCGGTTTATTTATCTTATATTGGTCCTCAATCGAGATTCTTGGGCAGGCTGTATTCACGAAGGCGTCAAAAGCGGACTCCATAAGCTGATCCGGCAAGACGTCATCCATTAAAAGGATTTCAGCCCGTTTTCCGGATTCTCGAAGGATTTTCTTCAGCTTTAATGCGAGCCCTAACCTATATTGCCCCGGCTTGATACTAACCACGACCCCGATCCGCCTACTTTCCCTAAACCTCTCAATATATGCATATCTCGTTTTCAGGAGTTTTTCAACCTCTTGAACCAAATCCCCGGTTCTCCCGATTTCCGGATCGACTACATAGACATTTTTTTCGGTCTGGAGTGCGAGGCCAAGGCCATGGAATTTGCTACCAATTATGAGGAAGCAGTCAGCGTGGTCGGAGACTTTGAAGAGCGTGTTATATGAGCAGCCTAAGATCTGGCCATGATATCTTAGTGGCGGATCCGGGCTTCCCACTAGAACTTCGAGTCCTATTTTTTGGATTCTCTCTCTGAGTTCTTCGAGGAAATCTTGCCATTGGATGGTAACCCCAATTCCCATTCTTCTAAAGTCCCTGAGTCTGGGAAGTATGTCTTCCAAGGCCTTAAACAGCAATAACGGGTCGCGATATCTACACTCTAGATAGTAGGTTGGGAGGGGGTCTCTCGGGAGAAATCTGGAGTGTCCGAGGTGGATTATCGCATCCGCTCCGATGAGTTCAGCATGTTTGTAAGCGACATCGCATCCACCCCAACAGCTCCCCCCATGAATTGTAACGAGGTCCACGAGCGGCGTAATCTCTTCAGAGAGTTCAAATGTCAGCTTTCTGAGCCCTGGCGGAGCCTGGATCAGGATATGTTTGAACCCGTGATCCTTTATCCATTCTCTCACATCCTCGAAATCTATACGATATGCTTCCGCCGCCGATCTCTCCACGTTGTAGAACTGGTAGTTCGTAATTAAAATGATCTCCCGCGGCCGCCATTAATCCAGAATCTAGATCACGGTTCACTCCTAGAAACCTTTAAAAGATGGTGACTGAATCCTTGAAGAGTCCTGTGATGTCCGGCCGCGTGGTGTTCGCGAAGGCCGAGGGATGTGAAGAGGCCTCCAAGCTGAGAATCCCCGAGGTCAATGATATAGTCTCTAGATTTGGTGTGATAAGCCCGAATAGGATCGCCATTCACGATTATCCGCTCTCCCATCCTCTGGCCGCCTTCAACGCGGGGGTCATCTACGATCACAAGGATGAAGTTTTAGAGCTCTATGCAAGAATAATCTTAGGATACTATCTCTACGTGAGCAGCATAATCCGAACCGAGGTCCCGCTAGACGACCTCTTCAATAGATTTGTAGATATAAACAGCTACGTCGGCGAGGTAGTCGTGTACCCATCCACCAAATATGACATTTGGGGCGCCGAAGATCCCAGGGTTTACAGGGTAGATGGTAAACTCCACATGACTTATACGGGCAGGTCGATAAATTACTTTTCATCCATAAGGGAGAATCGCACGCTACCCGTTACCGCGGTCTATGATGACGCCCTTAAGGCATGGGTTAAACGTTATGTTTTCATACTCTCAGAGAAAAAATTCGGCAAAATAGTAAGCAACAAGGACTCCTTTATCCATAGAACACGTGATGGCCGCGTTTTCGTCTTCCATAGACCCCACCTCATAACCGATACAATACATTTGGTCGCCAGCGAGATCGATGAGAAGAAGCTGATAAATCACGGGATCCACTTGAGAGAGATAGAGATAGATAACGCCGTAGAAATTATAGAGAAAGCCCCGTTCGAAGGGAAACTCGGATGGGCTACGCCGATAACGAATAGGCACAAAGATAGATTGATAGTCCTAATTCACGCGGTTGACAAAGATTTCGTAGTCTATAGGGTATTCGCAGCGGAACTTCAACTCTCTAAGGAGGGCGTAATCGTCGAAGCGGTGACCCCCCGGTACATCATGGAGCCTAGGAGAACCTATGAAAAAATCGGCGATAGGCCTCTAACGATCTTCCCCTGTGGGGCGGCGAATGTCGGCAGAGATGAGGTGGTGATAACCTACGGGGCGGCAGACTCCATGATAGGCCTCGGAATAGTTTCCTTAAGCAACTTACTGGGGGAACTCGATAAAGGGAGGATATACTGAGAGGCTAAAGCGAATTTACGAACTCTAAGAATTTTCTCGTCACGACAATTTCACTATTTTCTAACGCATACTGCCTCGCCTTCTCCGCCACCTCTTCTCTGACCTTTTCATCACTTACTAACAGCCTAATCTTCTCCAACAGATCATCGGCGTCGCCAATACTGTACTTAACAACAGGACCTATGCCCCGCTCATCGACCGGAATAGTCTCAAAATATCTCGTATCCGGTACAATCGTCGGGGTTCCGGAGTGAAGACACTGGGCGACCGTTGAAGAGACCACGACACCCCTCGTATCTCCTTTTGGTAATAAGTGGATATCGGCTCCCATTAAATATCTATAGATCTTGATGAGGCTCGGTCTATCAACGACTTGGATTATCCACGATTCTTTGATAGGGAGTTGTTGATCGCTCCTAATGACAAAATATTTGAAATCAACGTCCCCTAAAAGTTTCCTTAATGCTTGTATATAGTCAATGTATTCTAAATACGGCTGCCTGCCATAGGTAAAGAAGAGGGGCAAATTTTCGGCGAACTCCGGTCTCTCAGCAGATATATTCTTAACGATGGCGCATGGATAAGGGATTTCGGAAAGCTTTCCGAGATTAGAGAGATCGTATCCTTTCAAGAGCTCATTGTAGTATCTTTCATCGAAGAAGACAAAGCCATCCCACTTTATTCTGAGTAAGGGGTCGATATCTCTCCTATAACTCAAATGCAAAACCCCAACCAGCTTACATCGTCTTCTTAGTTCATCGGCTAATTCACTAAATTCATTAAGAGGAAACCTCGCATATACCTCAACGACTAACACGTCATAATCTTCCTCTAACAATGGCCCCCGATCCATTTCTCCACCATAAGGATAACCTATTTCAGTAGTTTCATCGTATACACGTAGAACCCATTTTTCATCGCGCACTTTTATCTTCTTATGATGCCAGTCCTTATTGGCGGACTTCAGCCTAGGCGCGAAGACCAATACCCCATGGCCCATGGCCGAAAGTCTTCTACAAAGTAGCTCCGCATGTAAGCTAACACCACATGTAGCATTCCATCTGCTCAGAAATGCTATTTTCATCCAACTGATAGTTTTTCTACACAAATCTTTAAACTTTTTAACGAAACAGCCAACGCTGAAAAACTTTTCAAGTAAATATTTGAAATACAATTTAAATCATAGTTTAGCACATCAAGTGTTA
>QMUP01000085.1 GCA_003660635.1 Candidatus Wolframiiraptor sp. | reverse complement strand
CCCTAATCTCAGAAGGTTCTCCCAGTAGAACCGGAGTTCCCAGACCTTCAGAAGCGGCAATCGATGCGGCTTTCAGTATTCTCTCATCAGAGCTCTCCGGCAAGACAAATCTCTTTTTCTTCTCCTTTGCTCTCTTCCATATGACCTCGGGTATTTTCAAACGAGATCACCTCTCTGTAAAAGCTTGAGAAAATTCGTTAATAAAGAATATTGCAGAAAGCCGAGGGAATTCGTTCAGCAAAGCATTTAAAAGAAGCATCGCGACTCAACCAATCGAGATGACCATCACTAAAGCAGTCATCTTAGCCAGGGGATTGGGTACTAGGATGCAGCGGCGTGTAGAGGGATTAAAACTCGATCCGACAACAGAAGAATACGCGAAAAAAGGTTGGAAAGCGTTTATACCGATGAGCGGTGGAAGGCCTTTCTTAGATTACACGCTGTATTTTTTACGGGAGGTAGGATTCAAGGAGATTTGCCTAGTAATAGGGCCGGAGCACGGTGTGATGAAGGAATATTATGCTAGGCTCGATCAAAAACTCGATGATATCTCGATCTCCTTTGCCATCCAAGAAAAGCCGTTGGGAACCGCAAACGCTGTTTACTCGGCTAAGGAATTCGTGGGAAATGACTCGTTTATGATGTTGAATGGGGATGACCTCTATCCGAAGGAGGCCATGAAAATTCTGAGAGAGCAAGAGGAAGAGATATGCTACGTAATCGGATTCGAGAGGGATGCATTGGTGAGGAATAGTAACTTCGACGCGGAGAGAATAAAGGCGTTCGCGGTTATGGAGGTAGATGATAATTGGAACCTAATCAGGATCGTTGAAAAACCGGAAGATCCTGAAAAATACAGGACGAAGCGTGGAATACTTGTAAACATGAATCTCTGGAGATTTACACCAGACATCTTCTGGGCGTGTGAACGTATAAAACCCCATCCAATAAGGAAGGAATATGAGATAACCGCCGCGGTCCAATTACTAATAGATGAGAAGGTGACGCCGATTAGGGTCATCCCCGTTGAGGCGGGGGTGCTGGACCTAACTTACCGGACCGATATCCCCGTAGTGATGGATAAGCTTAAAGCCATTCAGCTTCCCTTTTAATCTAGGGGTTGGATATGCCTACCTCCTTTAGGGAGCTGAAGTACTCCGTCTCGGATACAAGTCATTATGAGAAATTATTCGGAAAAGAGGAGGAAGTCGTAAAAAGGAAGATGGAATTGTTCAGGAAAGTCGTTGAGGAGTTTGAGAAATCATTTAACCCATCGCCCGAGGAAGAGGTTTACTGCTTCTTCGTCCCGGGTAGAGTCGAAGTATTTGGAAAACATACGGATTACGCCGGAGGACACAGCATATTGTTTGCAATGGATCGCGGATTCTTCTGCGTCTCCAGAATCAATGATCTTAAGAAGATTAGGATAAAGGAAATAGATCCAACCTATGGAGAGCGCGTATTCCCAGTTTCCGATAAACTAGAGCCCCCTATAGGGGATTGGGCAAATTACCCGATGACCGTGGTCAAGAGGGTTTGCAGGAACTTCGGAACAGATCTAAAGGGAGTGGACATAATGTTCGGATGTGATCTCCCTCCAGCAGGCGGAATGAGCGGGTCTTCGGCGTTGATGATAATGACCTTCTATGCCTTCGCATCCCCAAATAACTTGTTCGATCACCCAGTCTTCAAAGAAAATATCAAAGACAAAAATGATCTGGCAATGTACCTCGCCTGCATCGAGAACGGCCAATCCTTTAGAGGGTTAAGTGGCGAGAGAGGGGTTGGGACGTTCGGCGGATCGGAGGATCACACGATAATTCTGAATGGGAGGCAGAACATGTTATCGATATTCCAGTTCTCGCCGATAATCCATAAAGCTGATATAACTTATCCCGATGATCTAACCTTCATCATCCTATACTCCGGGGTGAAGGCGGAGAAAACGGGGGAAGCCATGTACAAATATAATTTGGCATCGAGGAGGGCGAGGCTCGTTGTCGAGAAATATAATGAAGTCTATGGCACGAAACATGAATTGATGAGGCATATCATAGAGGAGAATAAGGGACTTGAATTTGAAGAACTCATGAAGAAGGTTGAACGCGCCGCCTCGAACTACATCGAACGGGGAAAAGATTTGGATTTACCCGGGAGATTTAAGCAATTTTACCTAGAGGTAATGGAGTATATTCCCGAAGCCGCCAAGGCGCTCACGTTCAGGGATTATGAGACCCTATCCGAGGTCACGAACAAATCCCACGAGGCATCAAAGCAGTATCTCTGGAATATAGTAGATGAAATAGAGTTCCTTCAGAAACAATCCCTGAAATATGGCGCACTCGCCGCCTCGGGGTTTGGCGCGGGCTTTGGGGGGAGCGCCTATGCTGTCGTAGAGGCTGGAAAGGAGCGGGAATTTATTGAAAAGATCGCGAGGGCGTATAGGGAGCGATTTCCGAAATACGCTGAGAGCTGCCTCTTTTTCAGGACGTATCCGTCCAAGGGCCTATCAGAGCTCTTCGCATAAAATAATCCCCTCCACTGAATATCTTCAGGGGCGTATTTCTGCTAAACGAAAAGTACAACGTGGGTAAGTAAGCGGGGATGTTATATAAAATTTTGGTAGATCAAATAAAAGTAAAATATATCTTGGGGAATCCTTATGACAATGAAGATCGCGATTTTTGAGGATCAGTTTGTCAGCAATCTAAACCCGCTGACCTTGACGAGGCCTTCTTTCGATCTTAGATGCGGGCCGAGCCTATTGTATGAGAAAGTGTTGAAAGCGTTTCCAAATGAGGGCCTGTATCTCTTCATGAGGGAAGAGCTCTGCGAAGTATTCACCGCTAAGACCCAGCACAAGGAGAAAGTGAAGGCTGTTAATGACTTGAAGGCGCTTGAGGGAGATGATGTTCTCTTTTTGAACGGGAGGTGGATCGTGGATAAGTCTCTGATCTCCGAGGGAGAGGAAGTCGTTGCCACGCGCGGTGACGCCGTAGTGTACGCTTATCTGAAAAAGACAACTGTTAAGAAGGCCCTTGAGAACTCGGATTCCATCGAGAAACTTTTGTCGTGGGCGAGGAAAGAAGTGGGTGAGAAGGAAGTAGACGCGGCTGGGCTCATAAATTATCCTTGGGACCTCGTGAACCAGAACCCAGAAGAAATAAAGAAGGAGTTCAAGGAATTCAAGCGTTTAGGCGGAGTATCTCCAAAGGAGTTCCGCGGCCTCGAAATAGTCGGAAGCGAAGAAGATGTATTCATCGCCAAGGGGGCCAAGATTTACCCAAACGTGGTCTTTGACACGAGCGGCGGGCCCGTGATCGTCGATGAGGGAGCCATAATATTTCCCTTCAGCGTCGTATTTGGCCCAAGCTATATCGGGAAAGATAGCTGGGTCGTCGGCGGTAAGATAAGGGAGGGGATGACTATAGGGCCTGTCTGCAGGGTTGGTGGAGAAGTGGAGGAAAGCATAATTCACGGTTACAGCAATAAGTACCATGACGGATTCCTAGGCCACAGCTATGTGGGTGAATGGGTTAACATAGGCGCGCTGACCACGACAAGCGACCTGAAAAACGACTACAGCCACGTTGAGGTATATGTCAATGGAAAGCTTGTAGATACGGGAAGCATTAAGGTCGGATCCTTTATAGGAGATCACACGAAGACCGGTATCGGAACCCTTCTCACAACCGGTACAAGCATAGGGGTTATGTGTAACCTGCTTTCGAGCGGCGAACCCCTTCCCAAGTACATTCCATCATTCGTCTGGTATGTCCGCGGTAAGATGAGCAAGGGTTTGGGATTAAAGGCCACGCTGGAGACGGCGAAGATAGTCATGTCGCGGAGAAAAGTTCAGATGACTGAGGCAGAGGAAAAGCTGTTCCGGAGGCTTTATGAGGAAACAAAAGAGGAAAGAGAAAGATTAATTAGGATTCACAGAGCCCGTAGGAGATGAGAGATCATGAGCGATGTTGAGGAAAGGGTTAGGAAGATAATCGCCGAGCAATTTGGATTAAAACCGGAAGAACTCAGAGATGACATGACCTTCGCGGAAGATCTTATGGCGGAGTCAGTTGACATAGTTGAGCTCATAGCCGCTTTAGAAGATGAATTCGGTATAGAGATACCTGAGGAAGAAGCTCAGCAAAATAAGACGGTCGGCGAGGCCATAGAGTACATGAAGAAGAAGCTGGCAGCATCCTAGAAATTTTTCAATACATCATAATGAAATTGCTCATTGGAATAGACCTACAGGACCTGAAGAAATTCCGCCGCGCCGTTAATAGAAGTGGGGATAGATTCCTCAAAAGAATATTCACGGAACGTGAGATTAGTTACTGTTATAGGTTTAAAGATCCAATACCGCACTTAGCGGCGAGATTTTCTGCGAAGGAAGCGTTCGCCAAGGCTTTGAAGCCGGTCTTGGAAGGCAGGGTCTTCGAGTGGCGTGAGATAGAGGTGGTATCTCGAGATGGAAAACCAATTTTCAATTTTTCTAAAAGGGTAATGGATGCTCTTGAGAAGCTCGGAATCAGCGATGTGGAACTTAGCCTCTCTCATAGTGGTGACTATGCTGTAGCCGTAGTCCTCGTTTCCAAATGTTAATTAGTTACTGCGCTTACTCGTTGTTGAGAGAGGTGTATAAGAGATGCCCATTAAGGTAATCATCACTAGAGATTATGACGAGATGAGTAGGCTGGCTGCCAAAATGATCGCGGATGCCATTAAGGCGAAGCCAAATATCGTCTTAGGCTTAGCCACGGGGGGTACGCCTGAAGGCTGCTATAAGGAGCTAGTCCGCATGCATAAGGAGGAGGGACTGGACTTCAGCCAAGTGGTCACCTTTAATCTCGATGAGTACGTCGGCCTTCCACCAGATCATCCGCAAAGCTACCATTACTACATGGATGTCCACCTCTTTAACCACGTAAATAT
>QMUP01000084.1 GCA_003660635.1 Candidatus Wolframiiraptor sp. | reverse complement strand
TTTATCGGGCCTTGCATAATGGGATACGTCATATTCCATACGGGTAGATATCTCGGATGGATCTCCGCGCAGACAGGGATCCCCGCAATTCTTTCAATATTCTTCACGGTGGTCACGGTTTACGGTGTATTAGAATTCATGGGCTACGGTCTTGCGACCACAGAGTCCCTCACGATTTCGTATCAAATTCTCCGTGCTCGGCACCTCTTAAGAAAGGAGGTGAAATTTCTCTTGATAGTGGTGGCGTTATCCGCGGCATTACTCCTCGCCGCCGCATTCATAGAAGGCGCCCTAATCCACGCTTTAGAGCGGCTTTCCGGTTTGTAAAACAATTTTCTAGAAAATGGAAATCTAAAAATAGACAACCGAGATAGATCATTAGGTGGATGCCGGGGTCCCATAGTCTGGCTAGTGGGTCGGCCTCGAGATCGGATAAAAACGCTGGTCAGAGATCGGGAAAGCCGATGCCCCTTGCGGGGCGCGTGGGTTCAAATCCCACCCCCGGCGCATGAATCCTAAACATAAACAATATTTTTGGGGCTACATTTCACTCCCTGAATCTGAAGAATTTTTACGCGTTTATCCCCGAGCCTGTGATATATTTGATCCAGCCTCAAGATCATTGCGTTAAAACAAATAAATCGTTATGATGAAATAATTATCCAAGTGTTTGATAGGGAGGCTATGATATGAGGGAGAATGTCGTTTCAATAACAGCGGATTGGAAGGGCGGTACGGTGGTGGAGGCGAAGATACGTGACTTTACTTTGCTGATGGACGCTCCCCCATATGAGAAGGAGGATGGAAAGAGTATGGGACCCTCGGCCACTGAAACTTTCTTGGTTGCGCTTGGTAGATGTATTATTGTCAGCACGTTGAAGGCGGCCAAGGCCCTAGGGGTAAAAATCAATGGTCTCTCGGTAGAGGTTAAGATGAAGGTCAGGGAGCTTGAGCCAGGTGTCTGGCGTTTCGAAGAAATCACCCCTTACTTGAAAATTGATGCAGACGTTGATAAGAGGACCTTAGGCAAGTTACTGAGGTCGATCCATAAATATTGCGCCGTAGGAAATGCGATCAAGGAAGGCCTTATCAAGGGGATGGTATTAGAGACCCCCACTAAACAGTAACTATTTCCGAGCGTGGGTTTTATGAAGCCCAAGATTGAGTTAAAAGGCGTAATCGTGCCTATGCTAACGCCTATGAAGGAAAACGAAGACATAGATCTCGATGGGGCAAAGATCTTGGTGGAGTGGTTGATAGAGAAGGGTGTTCACGGAATTTTCCCAGTAAGTAATGTCGGCGAGGCGGGGAAACTGAGTATGGAGGAAAGGAAGACCCTCATTAAGGTTGTCGTAGACTCTGCTAATGGCCGCGTTCCAGTAATCGCGGGCGTAGGCTTCCCCGACGCTAGACGAACAATCGAATTACTGAAATATGCTATGGATGTGGGAGCTGACGCAGCGCTCATAACGCCGCCATATGGCTGTCTTAAACCCTCGGATGAGGCTCTATACAATTATTACAAAACGATTAACGACGCCGTAGATGAGTTCCCTTTGATACTGTATAATATCCCCGCGATAGTCCATTACGAACTCAGCCCCGAGCTCGTCGCTAGATGCGCCGACCTCGACAATGTAGTCGCGATTAAGGACAGTGGAGGAGACATTAAGAAGCTCACGTTCATGTGCAGACTAGCTGGCGATAAAATCAAGATTTTCACAGGACTCGACATACTTTTCTTACCTTCATTAGTTGTAGGAGCCGCGGGAGGATTCCTGGGTGGAGGAAACTTCGCGGCGGACATAGAAGTAAATTTGTATAATGCATTTCTGAACGGCGACTTGAAAAGAGCGATAGAGATCCATCAAAAGATCGTAACATTTTGGATGGGAATCATGGAGATCGGAAAACTGATTTCTTCACTCAAACTGGCAACTTCATTAGCAGGGGTGCCCGTGGGTCCTGAGAGAAAGCCCGCGGAAACACTTACCGAGAATGAGGTTCAGAGGATAAAGACGGCTTTAAAGCAGGTAGGACTCATCTCAGCCACCTAGAAAAAAGGTACAACCTCAGCGCAGGATCTCCTTTTGGGTTAAATTACGTCGCTAGCTTTTCCGCTAGCTTTAACAAGTCTATGTTGAGAGGTTTTTGATTTGAGCAAGAGTCTTCTAGGCTTATCGAGGTGACCCCTCCCTTTTGCAGGACTACAACTCGTCCCCGATGCCCGTCTAACAGTAAGTCGATCGCCTTTTCGGCGAAGAGATTTGCCAGGAGCCTGCTTCTCGCGGTCGGGCTCCCTCCCCGTTGGACATACCCCAGCACGCTTAACCTGACCTCCGTGTTGACATTTCTCTGTATGTCTTCGGCGAGCTTCCGAGTCTCGCCTATTCCCTCTGCTGCAACGATTATGCTCGACCTCTTCCCCTTTGCCGCGTTTTTCCTCAGGGTGTCGTAAATCTTTTCTTTGTCAAATTTTACCTCGGGAACTAAGATTATTTCGGCTCCGGCTGTTAGTCCAACTTCGAGGGCGAGGAAACCCCTCTTCCTGCCCATAACCTCGACTATGAAAGTCCGCTCATGGGAGACGGCGGTATCCCTAATCTTGTTTATCTCGGCGAGGGCCGTGTTGACGGCGGTGTCAAATCCTATAGTCTCATCGGTTCCATATACGTCGTTGTCTATCGACGCGGGTAGGGCTATTATCGAAGTATCGGTAAATCTGCTCAAGGCATGCGCTCCCCTTATCGACCCATCTCCCCCAATCACCACCAATCCATCGACCTCATTTGCCGCAAGCGTCTCAGCGGCTTTTTCTAATCCCTCGCGAGTCCTGAACTCCTCACACCTAGAAGTTCTCAATATCGTGCCTCCTAGATGGAGGATTCCGCTCACAGCCCTTGAGTCGAGTTTTCTAAACCTATTCCTGATTACGCCTTCCCATCCCCTCTCGAAACCAATTATCTCGATGCCGTTCCAAGCCCCGAGCCTCACCAAAGCCCTTATAGCGGCATTCATTCCGGGAGCGTCCCCGCCGCTCGTCACGATGGCCAGCTTCTTCAACTTACTCGACACCGCCCTACAACTCAACAGGTTAGGAATTAAGTATTCTCATAGCTTCGCCTATTCTTCACTAAATAGTTCTAGAAACCCCTTTTCTTGGGTTCTCCTCGTCCTCGGCGGGGCATATGGCGCCGGGATGAACTCGACGCTGGGCCTTATCGCCGCTGGCTGCGGATAGAGTTCCATTAGGCTGTAGACTTCCTCCGGTATCTCCGTCTTTATCGGCAGACCTAGTTTCTTGGCCTCTTCGACGGTTATCGGGTAATCATGAGTCCATCTCCCTTCCACCATTATCTTCGCGAGCTCTCTCGCTTTCTCTTCTCCAAGTTTATCCTTAGTTAGATTGTAAATCAGGTCCTCCATCTGTTTAACGGCTTTCTCCGCGATGTCACCTAAGACGAGGAACTCGTCCTTGATCTTTTCGACGCCCTTTTGCTTAATAACCTTCAAGACGGAAACCGCTGGGACTCCACCGTATCTAGGATCACTTAACTGCGGGTCAACTGGGCCGAGAACGGCGTGCTTATCCATCCATACCTCGTCCGCCGCCAACGCTATCAGGGTTCCACCGCTCATCGCATAATGTGGAACTATTGCAACGGTTTTCGCCTTGTGATCTCTTAAGGCGAGGGCTATTTGGGCGGCCGCCAACACAAGTCCACCGGGTGTATGGATTATCACCGCGATCGGCATGTCTTGGGGCGTCATCCTAATTGCCCTTAGAACTTGCTCCGAGTCCTCTATGTCGATATATCTATAGAATGGTATGCCGAATAATCCGATCCTTTCTTGTCTATGAATTAATGTTACCACCCTGCAATTCAGCTTCTTCTCTAATTTCTTTATCAGGCTGAGCCTAGCTCCTTGAAGAGCCTTTATCCTATACTGCGGCCAGAGGAATAGTATTAAGAGTAGGAAAAGCCAGAAGAGAAAGCCTATATCAAAACCAGCATCCATGGCTTAATCAATTTCTACGCGATCATCTAAAAAGGTTATCTCACGAAAATCCTTAATCCACGAACTCTATAAGCATTCCAAGCCCCCTTTCAACGGCCTTTTCATAAACGAGATTCGCGGTTACCGCATCCTGTATCGCCAAGCCCGTTGACGTGAAAACCGTTATTTCGTCGTCGCTCTCCCTGCCGTTCTTAAGCCCCGCCACGATTTCTCCTAGTTCGCCATAGATTTCACTTTTCTTCAAAATCCCCCGGCTTATCGGAACATTCACCTCACCTGCGTGGATCGCCTGCTCCAAATCATCTACAACGATTTTAGATGCCCTTTTCAAAATTTTTGGATCAAGTTCCTGTTTCCCGGGTGCATCAGCGCCTATGCAGTTAAGGTGGACACCCTCTGAAATCCACTCATCTAATACTATCGGTTTTCGGGAGGGGGTTGTGGTAATGATTATGTCGGCATCCTTTACAGCATCTTTAACCGAGCCTGCTTGGATTACGGAAAACCTTCCAGGATAATTTTCTTCAAGGAGCCGCGTAAATGATTTACCAGCTTCAGGTCTTATATCGAAGACTCGGATTTCCCTCAGCTTATTCGCGACTTCAAGCAATCCCCTTAATTGCATCTTCGCCTGGGTCCCAGCTCCGATGAATGCGGCAATCCTAGAATCCTTCTTAGCGAGATATTTTGCCGCGATCGCTCCAGCCGCTCCAGTCCTCATTCCGGTTATCCAAGTTGCGCCCATGATGGATTTGGGAAAACCGGTTTCGGGGTCAACTAGGAGAATTATCGCCATAACCGTTGGAAATCCCCTTTCACGATTCCGCGGATGAGAATTAACGATCTTCACTGAGGATATCTTTAGGGATTCCATGTAACACGGCATGATCCGAAGATCTCCGACGCCATTATAGAAGAGGTAAACCTTGGAA
>QMUP01000083.1 GCA_003660635.1 Candidatus Wolframiiraptor sp. | reverse complement strand
TTGGGCCTCGAATATGGAGACGAAATCGTATTCGCCCATCGTGTAGTAGAATCCGTGGAGCTTTCCCCCGGCCTTCTCGATGGCTACACGCTGTTCCTCAACTCTCTTGGGAGATTCTTTAATCGCCTTGATTCCCTCGTCGGTGAATTTCCCGAGAATTATGTAAAAAGGCATTATTCCACGTTATTTCTCGCCGGCCGACGCATATAAAGGATTTCAAGGATTCTCAACAAATAATAGTTTCTTGTAAGAGATTTTGGTTGAGAAAAAATTGCGGGATTAGAGTATTCCTTGGAGTAGCCAGAGCATGTAGAGCGGTATGAAGACCAGCGAGATCGTGTTCAGCAACTTTATCAGGATGTGTAGGGATGGCCCAACTGTATCCTTCAAGGGGTCTCCGACCGTGTCTCCGACTACGGCGGCCTTATGCGCCTCGGATCCCTTTCCACCCAGGTTTCCGGCCTCGATGTATTTCTTCGCGTTATCCCAGGTCGCTCCACCCCACATCATCATGATTGCGAGCGGTATGGTCGATGCCGTTGCGCCGATTACCAGGGCTCCGATTCCAGGGCCGCCGAAGAGGAGGCCTATGATCAGCGGCGTGATTATTATCGTCATCGCTGGGAGCGCCATGCTCTTCAGGGCATTCTCCGTGCTTATCGCGACCGCTCTATAGTAGTCTGGCTTGGCCTTGCCCTCGAGAAGCCCGGGGATTTCCCTGAACTGCCTCCTCACCTCCTCGACCATCTGGAATGCCGCCTTTCCAACTGCCTTGAGGGTTACTCCGGAGAAGTAGTATGGCAGGAGGGCGCCTATCAGGACCGCGATAATTATGTCGGGTTTGAGGATCAATAGGCTGTTCAGGAACTCGCCCATGAACTTGAGCAGGCTCTCGGCGGAGAGGGCGGTTATCCCCACCTCCCTGGCGACGTAGTCTTGGATGAATGCCTGGAATAGGAGGAGGGTCGCTATCGTCGCGGAGGCCATGGCATATCCCTTCGTCAACGCCTTCGTCGTGTTTCCAACCGCGTCCAAGGGCTCTATATTCGCCCTGACATCCTCCTCGAGTTCCGCCATCTCGGCTATTCCACCCGCGTTGTCGGCGATTGGCCCCGCTCCGTCGAGGGTCATTATCGTCCCCGCTAGGGAGAGCATTCCCCTGGTTGCGAGGGCTGTTCCAAAGACCCCCTTGATGAAGTCCATCAGCCAATTTTGCTCCAACCCGGGTATCGGCATCACCTTCCCGGCGTAGAATGCGACTCCTAGGGCGGCGGCTATCACGATTATCGGCTCGGCGACGGCCCGCATTCCAACTGAGAGCCCTGAGATTATGTTTAGGGCTGGGCCGCTCTGAGATGCCTCGGCTACGCTGTGGACGAATCCCGACCGGAGTCCGGTGTATCTATTCGTTGAGAGGACTACTAGGGTTGCCCCGGCGATTCCCGCGATTCCCGCCGCCAGCATGTAGGACCATTGGCCTGGGAATAGCCAGTAGACGACTGCTCCATAGGTTATTATCGAGACTATTGCTGAGACGATTATCCCGAAGCTCATGGGCTCGAAGGGCTCCTTGAAGTTCTTGTAGGAGAGGATTCCGAGGATCCCAGCTATCGTGGAGATTATCCCGACGGCCCCGATCGCGAGCGGCAGAACCATGAATAATTGATTATGCGTTAGAACATAGAGGACCCATCCGATTATCATTCCTCCGAGGGTCTCCGCGGTGACCGACTCGAAGATGTCGGCTCCCCTTCCCGCGCAGTCTCCCACGTTATCTCCAACCTGATCAGCTATCACAGCCGGATTCCTGGGATCGTCCTCGGGGATCCCGGCCTCGACCTTTCCAACGAGATCCGCTCCTATATCCGCGGATTTAGTGTAGATTCCTCCGCCGAGCTGGGCGAAGAGCGCGGAGAGGCTGGCTCCGAAGGCGAATCCGGCCAAGGCGTCGAGGGCCATCCTGAACTCAACTTCCTCCGCCAATCCGCCGGAGATCAGGCTGTAGATCAGGAATAATACCGCGAGGCCTAGGAGGCTTAGGCTGTAGACGGAGAATCCGAGGACGCCGCCTCCCAGGATCGAGAGCTTGAGAGCCTCGAAGCTGCTCTTCTTCCCGGCTTCAGTCACCCTGACGTTCGTCCTGGTCGAGGCGTCCATGCTGAAGAATGCGGCGGCTACAGAGGCGGCTCCGCCTATTAGGACGGATACCCCTGTCAGCGCTGCCTCCCTGAGCGCCAGCCCGGATTCTATATTCATCACCATGGTATATACGAAGTAGATCATGATGATGACGGCGACGGCCAATCCGACCGTGAACGACATAATCGTCTTGATCTGCTTAGACATGTACGCCTTTGAGCCCTCTCTGATGGCGCTCCAGATCTCCCTCATCCGCGGTGTACCCATCGGATATCGTTGAACCTTCCAGTAGAGAAGTAGGGCGGCGAGGATTCCGATTATCCCGGAGATTATAGCTAGTATAATTACAAGGAGAGATTCGCCGGCGAGGATCATATCGAATCTACCCTCTTTTTCCCACTAAGGGGGAAGCTCGGTTCTTTTAAACTTAGTCTCCCGCATTTCACCGCATTTCTCCTAGTATTCTTCGGTGAGAAAAGAGAAGAGTTAATTCCAGCCAAGATAATCCTTAAACTGGATGAGATTAAGCGGAACCAGCGACCTGCCGCTGCACAGCGGCCACGTTCCACCATGGTTGATGTCTAGGATGAAGTCTATGGCGTCGGCGATAGCGGGGGTCATCGTAGAAGATTATGGGAAAAGAGAGTTCCTCAGGAGGCTTGGAGACCCATATTGGTTCCAATCATTTGGATGCGTTTTGGGATTCGATTGGCATTCAAGTGGCTTGACGACGACGGTGACGGGGGCGTTGAGGGAGACCCTGAAACTCGATGAACACGGGGTCGCGTTAATCGGCGGCAAAGGCGCCTTGAGCAGGAGAATTCCAGATGAATTATTGAAGGTTGGATTAGATGAGGATAAAGCGGTGAAACTCGTCAGGGTCAGCAGACTCACAGCGAAGGTCGATAACGCGGTTCTCCAAGATGGATACTCGATTTATCACCACGTAATCGTCTTCACAGAGGATGGTGAATGGGCCGTTATCCAGCAGGGGATGAACACGGATCTCGGATACGCGAGGAGATATCACTGGCTAGATGAATGCGTCAAGAGCTTCGTAGTTGAACCGCATTCGGGGATAGCGTCTGCGAAGAAGGAGGTCTGCGTCCTCAACATGACCTCTAAGGAGAGCGAGGAAGCCAGGAAGACATCCGTTGATTTGGTGTCGGAAAATCCGGCGAAGCTCATTCGATTAATCAACATCGCGATGAATAAGCAGGAGACCTTGACGACCTGGGCAAATGAAGGAAGCGAAGTGATCGAGAAGATCCCAAGCCACCTCGAGATGCCGAGGAGAATCGACTGGAAGGCGATCAAGAGAGCTTACGATATCAAACCACGAAACTACGAGGAATTAATCGAGATAAGGGGAATCGGGCCATCAACCGTCAGGGCGCTCGCCCTGATCTCCGCGCTAATCTACGGAGCGAGAGTTGACTGGAGGGATCCGGTGAAGTTCACGTTTGCGGTCGGCGGTAAGGATGGGGTACCCTATCCGGTGAATAGGAGGGTGTATGATCGCGCGATATCGTTTATGAAGCAGGTCTTGGAGGGAGCGGAGATTAAAGCCGAGGAGCGGAAGGCTGCGCTCAGAAGACTTCTCAGATTAGAGAGGATGATCTTCGGCTGAATCATTTTCATCAGTCACATATTTCCTAGAACCCACGCTTCGCCATAAGCTTCTTCCTCGCATATATCTTCTTTGCATAACGCGTGTGACCGCAGGTAAATGATTTACAGTATTCGCAGTAGAGTTCTCCTTTCATGATCGTGACCGGGATTATTTCTCCGAGCAATTTGTCCACGATATTTATCCGGTTATCCCTGGTGGAGAATGGCTCAAACCTATCCTCTATGTAGTCCTCAATCCAATCCGCCAGGAGCGATGCGATCAGCCTACCCCTCCTCACGCCCCTTCTCCTAGCCACCCGCTCAAGCTTCTCAACTAAGATCGATGGAAGCCTGAGCTTTATCGTCACGTAGCCGGAGCCCCCGCCCATCTACCATGATCCATGCCCACGGATATGATATTAGCTTAAGAGACTTGACCGAAAATGAAATTCACTTTCGGTTTAGAGGGACCATTAGACTTGAATGACGTAGTGGAGGGGGATAAACTGGGTGTCTGGGGCGCTAATCCCTGATTTTTCACTTGAATGCTTTTCTTTCAATTTTTGCGGGCAATTTTCATCGGACATGGGATATGCGGATTTCTCCAGATGAAGTATTCCGGCTTAGCCCTGATCTCGGTTAAGATCTCGATCAAGTTCTCGATGTTCACGTCGCCGGATCTTCCTAGGAGATTCGCTTTCTTCCGCTTAGGCGGGAGCAGGTGTTTGGCCATCGAGGCCAGTTTCCTCAAGCTACGTTGGCTCAGTTTCTTCACGGTTTTTCTGAGATATCTCCTCGAGTGGATTAGGTCTGGTTGGATTCCCGTGGATTCTAATTCGATTAAGAATTTCTCGATGTTTCTCCGCGTCTTCGACTCGTATTCTATTCTCTTCATCCCCGCCTTCTCGAAGAATGGATTGTACCTCGCCATGACCGCTAGAGCCTCGACATAAGGCGTCCCAACCCTCGGCATGGTCTCCCGCACCAGCATGGTCCCCAATCCGATTCCCCTGTACTTTGGGTGGACTACGACCCGCGCGATCCTGCTGAAACACCTATCGATGAACTCTGCGTATCTCCTGGGGCCGAGCTTCTTGCGGAGGATTTTGATCGTTGGGATGGCGATGTTCCTCGCGGCGAGGTCGAGGTATGGATGCACGTAGACTATGACCCCGGCGAGCTCCCTCCTTCCATCGAGTTCCACCACCGCCTTGAAGAC
>QMUP01000082.1 GCA_003660635.1 Candidatus Wolframiiraptor sp. | reverse complement strand
TTTCTTCACCCCGAATATCTTGACGGCTTTTCCATGTAGCCTGTGGAATCTGTGGCTTATCATGGGTTTTTTGAGGGGTTTCTGTCCAGATGATGGGTGGACGTCGAGCACGAGTGAGAGCGGGATTATCGCCAATCTATGCCCCTTCTCATCTTGCCCAATCCAGAGGACTAGGTAATCCATGAGCCTGCCGCTCCTTATGCCCAAGAATTTTCCAACGCTCCTCATCGGGGTATCCAGGTGCTCGGGCTTCAGCTGCTTGAGCATTTTATCGGTTACCCTCTCGTAGACGCAGGCGTCTCCCCACAGCACCTCCACGTATTCCCCGGGTTTCAGCGACTTGATCTTCTCGGATAATGTTTCACTCAATTCCCTCGCCTCCCATGAAGGTGAACTTCATCCTCTTGATCTCCTCGAGTAATTCTCTCGCCAAGTCCTCGACCGAGGCAAACGAATTGATTCCATAGGTCTTCACGGTTTTGAGGGGATGCTTATCCGACTCGACCTCTCTCCTCACCTCGGAGAGGATCCTCGTCAGCTCGCGCTCCCTCTCCTCGAACTCGAGTAAACCGCGATAACTCAGGATAAGCTTCGCGAGCCTGGTAAGCGCGTCGACGTGTTTTGTCAATTGGGTCAGCGACATCTCCCCAGATGATTCATCGAACCTCTTGGAGAGAGTCTCGTATTTTCGGATGAGGTCGTGGAGGATCTTGTTTATCCGGCCTCCTTCTTCGGTCACATCTCCGCGGAGATGGGTTGTGTATTTTACGCATTTGGGGATGCGAAAAATTCGCTTCATAGATCGTCTAACGCGATGGATCTGGAGTCGCTCTTCGAGGAAGTCGAGGGGGCCCTGGCCTCGATCGCGCGGAGAATTGAGGGAGTTGAGGAGGTGTCGGTTTCGGAGCCTTCGCTTGAACGCGGCTTCAAGTCCCCGAGGGTCTTCATCTGGATAAGGAATGGGGAGATGATGGATGTAACCGTTGGGGGGAGGAGGCAGCATATCTGGAGATTCGAATACGTGATAGACGCTGTCAGCGGCGACCCATCCATCGCCTACTCTCAGGCCAAGAAGATCATGTGGGCGATATACTCCGAGATCATGAACGATCGAAGTTTAGGCGGATTGGTGAGGGATGCCCGGCCGATATCCTTTGAGAGGGTCGAGGCGCCGTCCACCTCGGCTTACGGCCACAGGATATACTTGGTCGTCGAGGTGATAGTCGAGGCTTGAGGATCGAGGGAGCCGACAAACTCGTTAAAGCGTTGAGGAGTTTGAGGGGGTTGAGCGCGGAGGCGTCGAGGTTCTTCGCCGGGCTGATTCTACGAGAGGCGAGGAGGATCGCCCCTAAGAAGACTGGTAGACTCAGGGAGAGCATCGGGGTTCGGAGAATTAGATCGGGATACGAGGTCGTGATGGGCGGGGGACGCGCGCCATATGCGGCCTACTTGGAGTTCGGCGCCAGACCCCACGTGATAAGGCCGAGGAGGGCGAGGGCGCTTAGATTCGAGATCCGGGGAGAACTGGTTTACGCGAGATATGTCGAGCACCCGGGGACCAGGCCTATGAGGATAATGGCGAGGGCGGTTGCCGAGGCATCGAGGGACTTCGACGACGGAATCGGGGACCTCATCTCCGATTTGATGCGAAAAATACTCTGAGCTTGTTCATGGGCGGTGATGAGCAGGTACCTCGGTTTGGGTAAGGAGTCGAGTTTCGGAGCCGCCGTTGCCCCGAACAAGTTCTTGGACCCGCTTAGGATAGACATCGCGAGCGAGAAGGAGCCTATCCTTCGGAGGAGCGTGGCGTCGAGGTTTCCACTCGATAAGGCGCCGGGAAACGTCGTGGTCACGGGCGAGGTTGAGTTCCAAGTGGATCCCGAGCTATTCGGAGACTTCCTCCTGATGCTCCTCGGAAAGGTTGAGAGCAGCCAACCCGACCCCACCAACGCCCCATCAGTCTATCAACACATCTTCACTCCATGCGAGGTTGGAGAGGAACCGGCCACCTACACGCTTGAAGTCGGCGGAGATGATGTGGCGAGGAGGATCGTGTCAGCGATCTTGGAGTCGCTCAGCGTGGAGTTCGCCCCGGGAGAATATGTCTCGGCGACGGCGAGCATACTCGGGCAGAAGGAGGAGCAGGCTTCGCCGGTTACCCCGAGCTTCCCTTCGGTTAGGTGCTGGCATTCGGGAGATGCCTCGATCACGATAGGCGGCGTCGAGGCGGAGCTCAGGGCGCTGACCCTGGAGATAAACAATAATCCATCGGGGGATCACCACGTCATCGGATCGCGGTACCTGACGAGGCACGAACTCGGAGAACTCGAGGTCACGGGGAGCATGGATCTCAGATTCGAGGATAGGAGTCAGCTCGATGACTTCCTGAACGAGGAAGAGGTCTCGATGAAGATCACGTTAACCGGCGACGCGATCGAGGGAGAATACCACAACCAACTCGAGATAGAGCTCCCGAGAATAGTATACTCGGCTTGGAGCGCCGAGATCTCCGGCTCGGAGCCGATAACCCAGAGCATAGACTTCGCGGCGCTTAAGCCATCGAACGATGATGTGATCAAGTTCACCTTGACGAACCCTGTGACCCAGTATTAATTCGGCGAGGTGAATCTCTTTGCCGTTTAGGATTAGGGTCGGCGAAGTCGAGTACGTCGTCGACCTCCCCGCATACGCGATCCCCTACGTCAACCTCCTCGGAAACGGGTTGGCTGGGAACCCCCAAAACCTGGGAAGCGCGAAGCAGCTCGCAGAAGATCTGAAGACCGCGATCGAGGAGTTGGATAAGTTCATCACGCCGAAGCCGATGGAGGAGCATAGGTTCGAGCTGATCTTCAAGCTGATCGCCGAGGTCGGAAACGAGATAAGGAGAGCCGTCAAGGCCGCGGGTTTTTCCACAGAGTCTACGGAGACGCGGTAGGTGAATTGGCGATGCTACTCGGCTCGCCGCCCAGCAAACTCCTCGAATTCGATGGGCCGGCCGCCTGGATCTTCGACCTCAGCTTACTCGGCTTTCTCGGGAGGCGGTCTGGGGGCGGCGTGGCCGAGCTCGTTAGGCGTGGGAGGGATCGGAGGCTGAGGCCTGCTCAGAGGAGGAGGCTCTACATAGGGTGATCCAAGTGGCGGGCGGATATTACCTGGTTAGGGTGGTTATAGAGGGGGTTGACCGGGCGTCTTCGGCGCTCAAGGCCGTCAGCCAACACGTGTCGAGGACGTCGAGGGAGGTCGAGCAGGCGTCGAGGAGGTTCTCAAACCTCGCGTCGAGGCTTCGGAGGATCGGGGAGGTCGCCGGAGGCGTTGTGGCAGGGCTACTCGGATTCAACATCCTAAACCAGGTAGTCGACGGGGTCAGGGAGAGCATAGACGCCTTCGCCGAGTTCGAGGCGGCTTCGACCAGGCTCGCGGCGCTAACCCGGGAGATGGGGCAGGACGTAAACGCGTTGGCTCAGGCGTATAGGGTGGCCGCCTCGGCGGCTGCGAGGGACTTCGCGGTCTCGGCGAATGAGGCATTACAGGCGTTGGAGGCTTTGGTGAAGGCCGGTTTAAGTGGGAGAGATGCCGTCGCAGCCCTCGGCGCGGTCGTCCAGATGGCGAGGCTCGAGGCCGTGGACTTCGCCACCGCCGGCTCGAATCTCGTCCAGGTAATGGCCCAGTTTGGGGTGGCGGGCTCCGAGGCGGAGAGGGTTGTGGACGCCCTCGTGAACGCTTCGAGGCTGGGGATAGGGGCGGCAAGCGACTTCGCGCAGGGCTTGGCGAACTGCGGCGCCACCGCCAGGGCCATGGGCTTGGGTTTGGAGGACGCGGTCACGTGGCTGGTGATCTTGGAGCGGAGGCTTGGGTCGGCGGTTGAGGCCGGAACCCATCTGAACAGGTTCCTACTCGACCTCTATGAGATAGCTGGGAAGCTGGGGGTCCCGATAAGGGATGCGGGTGGAGCCCTGAGGGACGCGAACGAGGTCATCTTGGAGGTCATCGAGCGGGCGAGGGAGCTCGGGGGAGACTTCGAGGCACTTCAGGAGAGGCTCCGGGGAGTGGACGTGAGGGCGGTCAAGGCGCTGGCGACCTTCATGCAGATGACGGAGAGCTTCCGGGATCTTAGGAGGGAGATCGAGAGAAGTGGATCCACTTGGGAGGCGTATAGGCGTTGGCTCGAGACGACCCAGGGGAGGTTCGCCGCGATCTCGGCTGAAGTCGACTTCATGAAGAGGAGGATAGGTGAGGCGGCATCCGATATAGCGACCTATCTTGGAAGCGTCTTCCTGCCCGCAGTCGAGGTGGTCTTCGCCTCTTGGAGGGGGATCGTGGCCCAGGCCGTCGGAGACCTCGCGGGAAACTTGGAGTCGGCGATCGAGGTCCAGATGAAGCTCGGCAGGGTGACCGAGGAGGAGGCGGCGAGGTGGATCATCTCCTACGTGGAGATGGGGAAGGTCACCGAGGAAGAAGCGCTCCGAATCGCCGAACACCTCGGGATAATGACCCAGGAGATACAGGACCTCATGAACAGGTCGATAGAGGCGGGGACGGAGATACCAGGGCAATTCGGCAGAATCGCGGAGGCATCGGGGCAGCTCGCCGGAGAGGCCGGGGCAGCGATAGGCGGATTGAAGCTCGAGATCGATGGACTGACTGACTCCATCCAAGGACTCGGCTCCAGCCTCGACGTATTCGGGAAGGCGGTGGGGCTCGCCGGCAACTTCTACGATATCTCGCTCGCGATCGCGGAGGCCATGGGATACGACGTCCAGTTATCGAGGGAGGCTGAGGAGAGCAAGCTGAGGCTCGCCGCCGTCCAGCAGACCCTCAACTACTTGATGCAGAGCTATGGCCTGATCCAGCAGGCGCTTCAACTATATCAGCTCGGGGCGAAGGAGGCCGGCGACCTCTTGTTAGAGACCTTCAGGGAACTCGTGGACGCCACCCAAGATGGGATAGTAACCCAGCGGGAATTCGCGGAGATCCTCAGGCACCTCGGAATAAACGTGGAGAGCGCCTCGGAATCACTCCACAATATTCTGGTAAATGCCTTGAAGGCCGCGGAGCAGGCGGTGAGGGGGAACGTCGAGGGGGTTGACGAGCTCATCCGGAAGCTGAG
>QMUP01000081.1 GCA_003660635.1 Candidatus Wolframiiraptor sp. | reverse complement strand
GGTCAAATCCTCGATAGAAACCCATGGATCATTCAGACTAATCTTGGGCAGCGGGAAGAGCATAGAACTAACCGAAGATGAGATGACCTTCGAGGAGAAGTTACCTGAAAACCTCAGCGGCCTGCAAGGCAAATTCGCCGACATCTACATAGACCTATCCGAGACAAGAGATATAATCGCGCAGTCCCTCGCACGTGAGATTATTAGGAGAATACAGGTGATGCGAAAAGAAATGGATTTGATGGTATCGGATTACGTTAAGGCCACAATAATCCTCGGAGATGAAGAAGACCAGAAACTTCTAAACGAGGTGAAGAATTTCATAATGGAGGAGGTCAGAGCAAAGGATCTGGAAATCACGGTTGAAGAACCCGAAAGGGGTGCGGAGGGATATACAAGGGATTGGGTTATTGAGGGGAAAAAGATTAGAATGATAGTTTCCAAAGTTAGCTGAGAATGAGGGCTGAAGGAAAAGGCATCAAAAACGGTGACCTCCGATATGGGTGACTGATCTCTTGCCATCGTTAATAGAATATGTTAGGGATGTTTTTCGAAAGCTCGATGAAAAACATTTTAAAATTCTCAGGGTCATAGAGGAAAACTCATCCAGATATGAGGTCGTCCCAAAGGAGGTGATCATAAGCTCAAGCGGGATCGGGCCTAGAGCGGAGAAGCTCCTGAAAAAACTCCACGAATACAGGCTCATCTGGGCACCCTTAGGATTGGAACGCGGGTTTTGCTTGAATTATAATGGATTGGATTTACTCGCCCTCAAGTCCTTGGTTGATCGAAATATTATCGAGAGCCTTGGAAAACCTCTTGGTATAGGAAAGGAGGCCGACGTATATGACGCCATGTCCCCTAAAGGCGAGAGATTAGCTGTGAAATTCTTCAGGATCGGTAGAACGAGCTTTAAGAAATATGAGAGACATCGAACAGCGCTCTTATCAGCACACAGCTATATGGCGGCGTCGATTAAATCTGCGGCGCAAGAATATCGGGCGCTCAAGATACTTTATCCGAGAGGTGTTAAGGTTCCGAAACCGATCGCGAGGAATAGGCATATAATCGTCACGGAGTTCTTTCAGGGAATAGAAGTCGCATCCGCCCAGTATTTGACTGATCCCTTGAAGATTTTAGGCGACATCCTCGAAAACGTGAAGATGGCTTATGATGCCGGAGTCGTTCACAGCGACCTCAGCGCATACAACGTATTGGTGACCCCGGAAGAGGAGATCCTGATAATAGATTGGCCTCAATGGGTTAAGCCGAGTCACCCCATGGCGAAAAGCTACCTGAGGAGGGACATCTCCAGCCTGCTTAAATTCTTCAAGAGAAAGTGGAAGATCGGGGAGCTACCGGAGAATTACTTGAATATTATCAGGGCCCTTTGTGGAGAAACGTTTTTAACGTCATGAAATCGGTAAGGGGTGAAGGTGCGCCAAGAATGGTCTCCATGCGCCTCGGATGCGTGGTGAGCTTCCTAGGAGTTGCGCTCGTCTTGGGTTCAACACTTTACTACATAACCTTGCCCGCGGGAACACCTATCAAAGAATTCTTCGACACGAATTTCCTGGGATTACCTTATCTACTCTACTTCGCGATAATCGGATCCGCGATAACGGTCGTAGGACTCGTCATCTTCATCAAAGCATCTAGATCCGTAGAAGCCGTGGCCCAGCCGGGAAGAATAATGGCTAGACAACGTGGAACTGGAGCGCGCATCCGGACCGTGAGACCGAGAGGTAGGGAGAGGGCTAGGATCGAGGGAGGAGGCATAGTTGAGGAAATTGAGCGAGAGATAGAGGAGATCGTGAAATCCAGTGAGGAAATAATGGAAGAAACAGGAGTTGAGGAAGAAGTAGAAGAAGTGAGGGAAGAGGAAGTGAAACCCGAGGAGGCCGTGGAGGTTGTTACTAGGGGAACGGATATGGTGTGTCCAAATTGTGGGGCAATTAACCCCCTGAAATCCAAGAAATGTTCCAAGTGTAAGAAGCCTCTGTTTAAAGCCGAGAAGGGGGAGCCAACCTGCCCAACGTGTGGGGCACCGCTAAAACTCGCGAAGAGGATCTCAGATGAACTCTTTGTCTGCGGGTTATGCTTCTCAGAACTGAAGATCCCCACTTCCCTGCAGGAAGAAATAGGTTTAACATAAGAGAGCAAACATGTCCACCTCATTTAATATCCTGTTAAGTGAAGTGAGGGAAAAGCTTAAAATCTCATCAACCTTGTTTTAGGTGAATGGGCGTTGAAGTCGGCGCAGCCTACCGGATTAAACATGGGTAAGAGACCGTTGATGACTGTAATGAAGTATGTGGATAAGGTGGTCAGGGTTAAGCTGAAGAATGAGCTAGTGTATGAGGGGAAAATGACCGAGTGCGATAACTACATGAATATCGTCATCGAGAAGGCGGTCGAATATGAGGGAAATGGCAGGAAGGCAACCTATCCGCGGATCCTAATCAGGGGAAACAATATAATGTACATCCAGCTCCAGCCGATGCTCAGCGAGCTCTGAGAATATCTCCACTTGCCACGCGGTGTGGGGTGAGGTTTTCTTTAAATATTAATATTGAATTATCGCATCCGGATCTGAAATGCAGAAGTCGAGCATCGTTATTGAGAGAATAAGCAGACTCCCGGTGAAGGATCAACACGTTGAACTCGTTGAGAGGAAGGGCCTCGGGCATCCAGATTATATAATTGACTCCGCGTGCGAGGCCGCGAGCGTATCCCTTTCGAGATATTATCTTGAAAAATTTGGCCAGGTACTCCATCATAACCTGGATAAAGGGCTGCTGGTCGGGGGACGGTCTAATGTTTGGTTCGGCGGCGGCGTCGTTGAAGAGCCCATTCACATAATTATCGCTGGTAGGGCGACGATAGAGGTCTCCACCGCTTCTGGGCAGGTGAAGATACCATATCGGGAACTCATCGAAGAGGAAGTTAAGAAATTCATCGATGAAAACTTCAGGTTCCTAGATCCAGAGGAGCACGTGGTAATCGAGACCAAGATAAGAATGGGGAGCGCCGATCTGAGAAAGATCGTTAATAACCCCGACGACGTCCCAAGGGCAAACGACACGTCCTATGGCGTTGGTTATGCGCCGCTGAGTCCCCTCGAAAAGATCGTGTATGAGGTTGAAAGGCGGATTAATTCGAGGAGCTTTAAGGGGAAGGTGCCTGAAAGCGGCGAAGATTGTAAGGTTATGGGCCTCAGGCTTGGAAGGAACTATATAATCACCGTCGCGAATAGCATAATTGCCCCGCTGACACCGGATTTAGATCACTATATCGCGGTGAAAGAGGAGATAAAGGAGGAAGCCAGCAGGATAGCGGAGAAAGTGCTGGCAGGTGAAAAATATGATGGAATCGAGGCCCATGTAAATGCGGCTGACAGACCGGAGGAGGGAATAGTTTACTTAACGGTGACAGGGACATCCGCGGAAAGTGGGGATGACGGCAACACGGGTAGGGGCAATAGGGTTAATGGTTTGATAACCCCGAATAGGCAGATGTCGCTTGAGGCCACGGCTGGGAAGAATGCGAGGGCCCACGTTGGGAAACTCTATAATGTGATGGCGAGGCAGATCGCGGAGAGAATCTATCAGGAATCAGGGAAAGTTGATGAAGTATATGTTCGGCTTCTGAGCCAGATTGGGAGACCGGTAGATAAGCCGCTCGTGATCTCGATTCAATACGTCGCAGTCGACGACATAGATGAGAGATCCTTTGCATACGAGGCGGCGGAGATAGCTAAAGAAGAGGTCGGGAAGTTCTCGGGAATAGAAAAACTCATACTCGAACAAAAGGCCTTGATCTTCTAATCTAGGAAACGCTCTAGGCCGCTTTTCTTCCTCAATATCTCATGACACCTCTTGGGTGTTAAGCATTTAAACTCCACACCGTAAACTTTCAACTCCTTAACAGCGGATTTCTGGATTCCCGGCGCAGCGATGATCGCCCGGGGCTTCCTACCCAGTTCCCTTTCGATTCCATTTACATAGTTTATGAGCTGTTTGATATCGGCCGCGGTCGCGTTTCTGCGTTTTATCTCTATTACGACTAGGTTTCCTTTGGAGTCTACTCCGAAGACGTCTATGAACCCGGATTCGCCGACCCTCCGTTCATCTTCTATGGGCTTAAACCCGCTCTCTATTATCGAGGGTTCTAGGAGGATCGCCTTCTTCATGTCCTCCTCCGTAGCATACATGGCAAACTCCGCGGAATCCCTCAGCTTGAAGGAATGAACATCGTAGATCTCGTGAAAGGTTATGCGCAGTATCTCTTGGGGACTGATCCGCCTCGCCTCTATCACCAAGGAGTCATCCATCAGATACACATCGACCCTAGAGCCTGGAGGCTGCCAATTAACCGGCTCATATCCGAGAGGCCTATGCACGAGTATGCTGCCATCCTGTTTTATGATAAGCAATCTCTCCCCGGGTCCGAGAACCGAGGCCGCCCGCCCCTCGTAGGCGACCTCCATTAACCCGACGACTATGATCAAGGCGTGTTCTCTTAAGCCTGCGCGTATCTTCTCAGATGCCTCCTCCAATCTCATCCGCGTCTCCCCACAGGATAAGGTGTGAGCCTCCTTTTTCAGGTCTGCTCCGTAATGGTTGCGCTAAGGTTCTCCAAGACGGAGTCGACCTCGGGCTCAACCTCGACCGGTTTTTCAATCCTCCTCAATACCACATCTGGGTCCTTTAGCCCATGGCCCGTGACTATGCAGACCACCCTCGAATCCGGTTCGATTAAGCCTTCCCGAGCCGCCTTTATTAGGAAGGCTATCGGCGCCGCTCCCGCGGGCTCCGCGAAGACCCCTTCCCTCGATGCTAGGATGCTCTGCGCCCAAAGGATTTCTTCATCGGTCACCGCGCCTATCATCCCTCCCGTCTCTCTCGCCGCCCTGAGCGCCCGCTTCCAGTTCACCGGATTCCCGATTCTAATCGCCGTGGCAACGGTCTCGACTGATTCCATGGGTTTTATTTTGTCCGATCCCTCGATGAAGGCTTTGTAGACTGGTGAGGCCCCTAAGGCTTGAACGCCGATCATATTCGGGATCCTTTCCGTTAGGCCGAGTAGTTTCAGCTCCCTGAAGCCCT
>QMUP01000080.1 GCA_003660635.1 Candidatus Wolframiiraptor sp. | reverse complement strand
GACCAGCGAAAGATGCTCCAGGAAGGTCCTCAGCGGTCGCCGAGGATCTCACCGCCACGAATACTTCCTTTGATCCAGTCTTCTCGGAGAGCTTTCTATATGCTTCAACTATCTCTTTCTGGAGGTATTCGGGGATCGGCGTCGATTCTATGAGCGCCCTAATCTTCTTAGAGTCTTCCTCATATTGTTTCGGATCCTTCGGATCGGTTATCGTCTCATCAAGTATATCGTAGATCTTCTGCGCTATCCCCGTCTCCTCTATGAACCGCTTATATGCATATGCGGAGATGGCGAACCCCGGTGGGACCGGAATCCCCGCATTAATCATTTCTCCTAGGTTGGCGCATTTACCGCCAACTAGTGGGACATCTTCTTTTCCGAGCTCCTCAAACCATAATACCAGCTTCTGGTTTTTCTCCTGAGACAATCGTGAGCCACCCCTTCACCCTCAGCGGATTACCCACCTACTAATGAATATTCCCGTAGCCCCTCGTCACCGGATTATTACGTGGTCTATCTTGTGATGCCTCTTGGCTAAGAGGCGTACCAGCTCTATGCTCCTCCCCTCCCTGCCAATCGCGATCGCCCTATACTTAGGATCTACCAAGGCGACGGCTATTTTTCGACCGTCTGTTCTCTCGGTTATCCTCACGGGCTCTAAGAGCTTCGCGGGCTGGAGGGCATTTTGGATGAACTTCGCCGGGTCATCGGAGTATTCGACGACTTTTACTTTTTTCTTGATTAATCTTGAAAAGTTCTGGATTTTCGCCCCTCTTCCCGCGAGGACTTTCGGCATCTCGCCTTCCCTGACCACGAAGACCACGATGTCCCTGTATTCGAGGCAGTCTATTATATAGGCGCCCGTTGCCGCTTCAAAGAGTGAGATGTAGCGCATCTCCTTATCAGTCAGCTTGATCCCTTCGCTCAAGGCAAGAACGCCTCTCAATTCCATCGAATAGCCCTTAATAAGCTTCTTCCTCGCTTGGCATAACTTGCTCGAGTATATTCGAGCTTCCGGGATCCAGTATCGAGATCACTGCGGCGGAGAAAGGTTTGCCGGCCATGTATCCGAGTTCTACGCTTGGGACGTTAACCTTGATGTACGGTATTCCGGCCATCTTGCATGCTATGACTATTTCCCGTTCGAGGTTTGGCGGACAATTGCTCGCTAGGATTATCAATTTTGTCTTCCTATTCAGGATGGATAGATATGATTGCCTGAATCCTAGGATCATCTTTCCAGTCCTGGAGATTACTTCGAGGTGCCTCTTAAGATCCTTCGTCTCGATTACCTGCTTTCCTTCAGCCATCTTCATTCACCTTCGCGCTTCTCCTCTTTTTTCTGTTCGGCGCCGGATCCATCCGCGACGCCTGGATAATTCATCAATAGTGAAACCATTCCGGTGCCGAGTTTAATCTCCTTTCCGATTAAGATTCTCTCAACGTTTCCTCTGAGGTGATCGACCTCTCCTTTCACAGCGGCGTCAATTAGTGTTTGAACGCTTATCTCGAAGGCCGCCCTCGCGAGCGGGCTTCCCTTGAGCTTCACCACTCCGTGTCTTCCAATCTGCTTTACCGTGCCGTTTAGGGTCATCATGTCGGCGACGATCATTAGGTGCCTTATGTCGACGTCTAGGCCCTGTTCTTCTAGGACGTGTTTCAGCTCCCTGACTATCGCCGCCCTCGCGGCCTCTATTCCGAGCACGGAAGCTATCTCGTGGATGTTATTCGTCCACACCCCCTTATGATCGATTTCGGGTACACGTATTACCTCCTTTAGGTTTGACCCCTCGGTGAGTATCACGTATTCGCCGTTCTCGTACATGACTATTGCCTTCGTGATCCTCTTTATTCCCTTAACCCTCAGAGACAGTAGCTTATTCTTCAACCTCTCGAGGTCTTTTTCACCTTCTCCCGCGTAAACCACGAAAACTTTCTGCGCATATGTGTACTTCATCTTCAAGCCCTTTATCGCCTGCTCAACCTGTCTCGTCGTGACGCCTTCCGCCCTCATCGCCTTATCATCTAGCTTGATTATCACGGCGTTTCTCCTGAGATCTAAGCCTACTTCGGACGCGATATCCTCAAGAACCGTGTACTTGAGCTGCTTCGCGATCTTCTGCGCGCTGGAGACATCCTTTGCATATTCAGGTTTCAGCGGGATCTTCATCATCGGAGTTGAGGGCATTTTCCTCGCGTCCACGATCTCGATTAGGCGTGGAAGACCTCTTAGGATCGATTGCTCGCGGACTCCTGCGAAGTGGAATGTCCTGAGGGTTAGCTGGGTGCTGGGTTCTCCTATTGACTGGGCTGTTACGATTCCGACGGCCTCTCCGGGCTCTATCCTGTTCTTCATGTATTCTTTATATGCCTCGCGGAAGAGCTTTGCCGCATCTCCTGCGGAGAACTTCTTTGACTTTATCGCGTTCTTGAGTTCGTCTATGAGTTTCGGCGGCATGAGTTCCTTGTACTCTGATATAAGCCGTTTAAGTTCTTCCTTTGATATGGGCTTTCTAGCCGATTCCTTGAGCTTCAGTCTGTGAATGAGTGTTTCTAGGTTGACCGCCTTTCCGTGATAGCTCTTCATCGGATCTATTCCATCCTCGCCGTAGAGGAACTGCACTATCTTCTTCTCATCCATCGTCCTAACGGTTCCATCATATTCTACGTAGAGCGGTTCAAGCGCGTTTATCAGCCTCCGCTGCATATATCCGCTCTGCTGAGTTCTCACGGCGGTGTCGACTAGGCCATCTCTTCCCCCAGCCATATGGAAGAAGAATTCTATGGGATCGAGTCCCCTACTGAATGATCGGTAGACGAAGCCCCTAGCTCTTGGAGATAAGTCATTGGACTTGAAGAAGGTGAGGACTCTATCGGTGAAGCCGCGTTTGATACGCTCTCTCCTCACGGCCTGCTGGCCAACGACCGCGACCATCTGGTCTATGTTTAGCGGCGATCCCCTGGCTCCCGTCCTCGCCATAATGACCGCGGAGCTATCCTTGCTGATGTATTTCCTCGCGACCTTCCCCGCCTCTTCTCTTGCCTCCGAGAGTATCTGGAGTATATTTGACTCGAATGCCTGCTCGAGAGTTTCTCCGGGCCTGACCTCTATTCTACCTTTTTCGTAATTCGCCTTGAGCTTCTCGAAAGCTTCGTCGAGCTTCTTGAAGATCTTCTCCAATTCTTTATATGCTTGATCCGGTATCTCGAGGTCGTCTATTCCGAAGCTGAATCCCCTGAGGTTGAGGTAGGTGTTGACCACCTTAACGAGCTTGTCCAAGAACTCCTTAGTGGCATCCGGCCCATATTCGGTCGTGAGCCTATGTAGGATGCTGTTGGCCTTCTCAACTCCGATCGCGTTCTTGTCGATTACTCCTTTGATGAGTTTTCCATCCTTAATTACGACTTCTATCTCGGGGGAGAAGGATGCCCTGAACCTATGATTGAATCCCTTCGGGAGAAGTAAGCTGAATATCTGTTTTCCACTCCACTTCGGCTCGGGTCTCTTTATCTCGGGCTCTGGGATCTCTCCATCGTAATCAATCGCCGCGAGTAGATAAGAGAGCTCCTTCTTGGTGAGATACGTATCATCCTTTGTCAGCAGATATGCGGCCGTGAGGAAGTCCCTTATCGCGCCTATGATCGGGGCGCCGTATCGCGGTGAGAGGATATTGTTCTGGACGAGGAGTAGGATTCTAGCCTCGGTCTGTGCTTCCTCGCTCTGGGGGACGTGGAGGTTCATCTCGTCGCCGTCGAAGTCGGCGTTGTAGGGCGTGCAGACGCATAGGTTCAGCCTGAAGGTCTTGTAGGGCAGGACCTTGACTAGGTGGGCCATTATCGAGATCCGGTGGAGGCTCGGCTGACGGTTGAAGAGGACTATGTCGCCGTCGATTAGGTGTCGCTCGACGATGTAGCCTGGTTCAAGGGCCTCGGCGAGTTCCTCTAGATCCTGAACGAAGGCGAGCCTAATCCTCTTCCCATCCGGCCTGATGACGTACTTTGCTCCGGGGTACTTGTTAGGACCATTTCTAATGAATTGTCTCAACCTCTCGATATTCCACTCGGTGACCTTCTCGGGAACCGTGAGCTGCATGGCGATCTCGAGTGGGACTCCGACCTCGTTTATGCTCAGATTCGGATCGGGCGTGATGACCGTTCTCGCGGAGAAGTCAACCCTCTTTCCGCTCAGATTGAGCCTGAACCTGCCTTCCTTCCCCTTAAGCCTCTGCACGAGCGTCTTAAGCGGCCTCCCGCTTCTATGGGTGGCTGGGGCGACCCCTGGAACCTCGTTGTTGATGTAGGTCGTTACGTGGTATTGGAGTAGGTCGGAGAGCTCCGCGATGACCGGTGAGGGTGAGCCCGCGTTGATGTTCTCCCTCAGCCTCTGGACAACCCTCAGGATGTCGACGAGTTTGTGAGTTAGGTCGTCTTCGGATCTAAATCCGGATTCGAGGGTGATTGAGGGCCTGACATAGACCGGGGGAACCGGTAAAACCGTTAATACCATCCATTCGGGTCTGGCGACCTTGGGATCGAATCCGAGGAGCTCGAGGTCTTCATCCCTAATCCTCTCGAGCCTAGCCCTCACGGCGTGGGGTGTTAGCCGCCGCCTCTCCGAGTTTATCACCTCTATGAAGGTGGTCGGCTTCTCGAGCTCGATCTTGTATTGTTTTTCATCACAATATGGACAGGTTGATGCGGAAATGGCCTTCTGCAGGATCTTGTAATGGAATTCGGAGGAGAGCTTATTGGCCTCTTTTAGCGCCTTTGATTCCTCTCTTAACCGCTCGATCTCAGGCTCTGGCAGGAGCAGTCTTCCACAAGACCTACACGTCGCCCTGAGGAGCATGTGGATGTACTTAACGAAACCGACGTGGATCACCGGGACCGGGAGCTCGATGTGGCCGAAGTGACCGGGACAACCAAGATATGTGTTCCCACAGGTTTTACATCTCTGCCCCGGTTCAAGTGTTCCGAGCCTCGGATCCATGGCCCCGGTTGGGATCGGCATCCCATCCTCATCGTAGGTGTCTGGATTAGTGATCTCGGCGACGGACATCTTCCTAATCATCTCAGGGCTCAGGATACCGAGCTTAATCCCCACAACGGTCTCCAAGGACGCAGACATCCATCTTACACCTCCTCACCAAATAGTAGACGAGGATAGATGCCCATACTCATCAGCTCTTCGAGTAGTAGGTAGAAGGCGTAGGGTAGGGAGACCGCCGCAACTTCCGTGTCTTTTCCGTGGATTGGGCAGAGGAATCTCTCTTGTTTGAGGTCGTAGTAGGCGGGGAGGCCGCAG
>QMUP01000079.1 GCA_003660635.1 Candidatus Wolframiiraptor sp. | reverse complement strand
GCCGGGGTAACTCAGCCTGGTTAGAGTGCGGGGCTCATAATCCTCGATGGAGAATCTGGTCGGAGGGTGCATCCCCGAAGTCGCGGGTTCGAATCCCGCCCCCGGCATCTCATTTTTATATGAGATCTTGATTGTGAATAGTTGTTAAGTAGATTGTCAACTCGATGGTGTTATTGTCTTGAATAATTCCTTTGAAGGTATCAGGGCTTCATCGAAATATTCTTCGTTTAATTTTCTATGCAGGCTCATAGATTCTCCTGCGAAGAGATAAAGATCAAGCCTGACAGAATCTATCTTCAACTTTTTCGTTGATCCATCTTTTAGCAAATTCTCATCGTCTCCATCCATGCCTCACGCGCATTCTCATCATCCTCATTCTCCTTAAAGCCCTTCTCCAACCACCCCATGTTCCCATCAATGCAGGCTGAGGCCATGGCTGTGGATATGTTTTGGATGGGACCGTCCCTCGAAAAATCTCTCTTGGCGCGAAATTCGGACACGCTGGCCCGTTCGGCGAAACACGGATTCCATAGAAAGTGCAGAATCCATCCCTATAATTCATGCATTGTGAATGGATTGCTCGACCGCGCACTTTCATGGATTAACGTGCATTTGCTCAAATATAAACCGAACTGTATGTGCTGATGGTGATCATCTGATTAGAAGGCTGTAAGTTATCTCTAGAGGTCGTGAAATCTCTTAAGTGAATGTCTAAGGGTCATCAAAGTAAGGAGAATGATTGAATTGTCTGATGGAACTTTGCTTATGAATGTGAGAGGAAACTTACCTATGCAGAGAGATCTCGTCGTATATCGTAAGATCGATTGAAGGATGGTGGAAGGACTCGTGAAATCTTTCATTTCATTAATAGCAGGCTCGGTCATTGGAAGCTACCTTAACATAAGCATCTCAAACAATCATAGACAAAATTGGAGTAAACCTAAACAAGTAACTGGAAATTTAGAGCAAGCTCTCTGGATAAATCATTCAACTTTCTTTGATGATCGTCTAAAACCCCGAGATCAAGCTCTTATGACTTTCGATCCTTGCCTTCTTTTCAGGAACTCATACGCCTTTTGACACGAACTGTTTGACGCTAACATTTTTCGAAATGGAAATAAGGTAGTCTCGGCGGTCTGGCGTTTGGATTTCTCGGTCAAAATTTATATATCCGTGATTCCAGGTATTATGCATGAACCTTGAAAAAAGCAAAGATATTGAGATATTAAAAAAGCGAATAACTAGGAGGAAGGCTCTCTCAACCGCTGCTAAGGTCGGCCTTGGCGTTGTCGTAGCGGGCGTCGTCGCCGGTGTCGGTGGATACTATGCTGGAAGCACGGCAGCTCCCGGAAAGACCGTCACCGTTACGAAGCCCACCACCGTGACGAGCACTGTAACTAAGACAGTCACTGCAACCGTGGCGACAACTCCCACGAAGCCGAAGAAAGATTTCACGGGAGTTAAGTTGACGTATGCGAGCATGTCGGGTCCTCCGGCGGATCAGGTCAGATATGCTGCTTCGCTCCTTAAGGAGAAGTATGGAATGGATATAGAGGTTGTTGACTATCCATGGGAAGTGTTCTTCTCGAAGCTTACAACCGAGTTTGTCGCTGGAAAAGTTTCATACGATTTCATTTGGCTTGATACAGCAATGATGCCCGGAGTCGAGGAGCTAGGCATTCTACAGCCTATAGATGACTTAGTTGAGAGAGATAAGGCGGAGTTACCATCTATCGACGAACTTGTACCGATACACTGGGACTATGCACATTACGAAGGAAAACTTTACGGTTGGCTCAATACGTGCAATTATAATAATTTCTGGGTTAGAAAAGATTTGTTTGAAGATCCGAAAGAGCAGGAGAACTTCGAGAGACAATATGGTTATCCATTAACCGATTTCCTGAAGCAACCTGATTGGCTGAAGTTCAATGATGTTATCGAGTTCTTCCACAGACCCCCAGACCTATACGGATATGTTCAACCGCTCTGCTGGCCTCAGCTCTGCTTCCCAGCATGGCATACAAGGTGGTTCACATGCACCGGCGTCCCCGAAATCGATGAAAATTGGGAGCCATACTGGGATAGGATGGGTAAGAATGGAATATTGTCCATAGAGTTGCTAAAGTATCAGTTGAAGTTCATGCCACCAGGAGTCCTTGCAATGGATAATCCAGATGCTCTGGCAGTCTACTTAGATGGAAAAGCGGCTGTCATGACCGGTTGGGATACTTTCTGCCTATTCAAGCTTGAGGATCCATCAGTTTCTAAAGTCGTTGGAAAAAACCTCCACCTACCTCCAATAGGAGGACCTAAAGGACACTGCGTATACACCAACGTTGGACACTTGCTTTGCATAACGACGGCTGCAAAAGATGTAAAGAGGGAAGCTGCATGGGAGGCGATAAAATTCATATGCAGTCCTGAATTTGAGCCCGAAAGAACCATTCATTCGGGTCAAACACCTGAGACCAAGACTGGCTGGAAACTCTTAATGCAAAAGCATCCAGAGCTTCCGATAGATAAAATCTTTGATTACATGACCCACTGCGCTACCGTTGCATATGGACCCTTCTTCGGCGACTACGTCACTGGAGTTAAGGATAATATCGCTCCAGCTGTCGCTGGTGAGAAGGATCCTGAGAAGGCTTTGAAGGATCTGGCTGAAGTATATCGTAAGGCCTATGAACCGTATAGGAAGTCTGGAAAGAAGAACACGCACGGGCTTACGGTTCCTCAGTGGAAGGGGCCGGATTACACGGAAGATCTTTGCAAGCAAATAGGTTTATAAATAACCTTTCTTTCTTTCTTTCCCGAAATGCCGTTAGATGTTGACTTAAAGACCAAATTATTATTGTTAGCTCCTGGATTCGCGATCATCATATTCATTACAATTGGACCATTCGTTTTCAACTACTATATGATGTTCTTCAGGTGGAAACTTTACGATCCCATATATCGTCATCCAGTTTTTGTAGGGCTGAACAACTTCATCACCCTGTTTACTGAATATTCGCTTTTCTGGGATGCCTATGTGAAAACTTTCATATTCACGCTCATCGCCGTACCCATAGAGTTCGTTCTAGGAATGCTTCTAGCGCTATCCCTAAATCGAAAGATTCCAGGTGACAGAATACTGAGGGGAATATTGTTAATTCCGCTTGCGATGGCTCCGGTAGCCGCAGGTTCCATCTGGAGAGTGATCTTCAATCCTATGAATGGATTCGCCAACTATTTCCTTCATTTAATCGGATTACCTCCACAGCCATGGAACACTAGTAGGAGTCAGGCCATGCTAACGTTGGTGGTGGTCGACGTATGGCAATGGACTCCGTTCGTCGGCATAGTATTGCTTTCGGCATTGGCGAGCTTACCTCGAGAACCTATGGAGGCTGCTATGATCGATGGAGCAAGTCCGCGTCAGATCTTCTGGCATGTTACGCTTCCACTCTTGAGAAACATTCTACTACTGCTGTTGATTTTAAGGATAATTGAATGCTTCAAGACATTTGATTATATTTATACTCTCACTTACGGTGGACCTGGATCGGCAACAACCCTAATAACATATAGGATATATCTTGACGGATTCAGGAGATGGGAAGTCGGATTCGCCGCGGCAGAAGCAGTCTTGACGGCCATAATCGTATCGTTCATAGTGGTTGCATTCTATAGACTCATGCGGAGGTGATGGAATTATGAGAAGCTTTTACACAATTGCTTCTTACATATTTCTTGCATTGACACTCGCGTTCATACTATTCCCCATATATGTCCTGATAATCACGTCCTTTAAACCGTTTACCGAGGCATTTTCCTATCCGCCGACTTTGTGGCCTCGCAACTTAACTCTTGAAGCATACTTTAAGGTCTTCACTCATTGGGGATTTACATCATATCTGATAAATAGCTTGGTAATCACGGTGTCATCGGTTCTGCTCTCCGTTATCGTTGGAATACCGATGGCCTATTGTCTTGCAAGCATCAAAGTCGGCAAGAACTGGAATGAGAACATAGCGTTCTTTATCTTAAGCCTTAGGCTGCTTCCCCCAATAGTAGGTATACTTCCATTATACGTCATATACAGTCACCTCAAGCTAGTTGACACTTATCCCGGCCTGATCCTAGCATACACCGCGTTCAATCTCCCATTCATCGTTTGGATCTTGAGAGGCTTCATACTAGAGCTACCTAGGGAGATTGAAGAGTCAGCTGTAGTCGATGGTGCTTCAGTATTTCAGATAATGATAAAAATAATTGTTCCTTTAACTTATCCGGCGATCATAGCGACCGCCATACTATCATTCCTCCTAACCTGGAACGAGTTCACTACAGCTGTATTCCTAACCGCTCAATATCGTAAGACATTACCAATTCTAATATCATCATTCATAGGCGACCTGCAATTCTACTGGAATGACATGTGCGCGGCAACGGTGTTATCCATAATACCTGCGATAATAGCCGTACTATTAACTCAAAGACAGCTCGTCAGAGGTTTGACTCTAGGCGCCGTCAAGGGATGAATATGAAGATTCGAATGTGCCTCGTCCCACTTTACCGGTGGCCTTTCGACCGTGAATGGGCCGCTGAACTGCGTAAAGAGACGATAAGATCTCTCTCAAGGCTAAATTTTCTGGAGCTGATTTATCCAAGCGAAGAAGACGTGAAAGATGGGTTAATATCATCTGACTATGATGCACTACCAGTTATTCAGAAATTCAAGCAAAAGGGCGTGGATGCAATATTATTAGGCGCCCTGACATATCCACATGAAACCGCCGCCGCTGACATAGTCCATGCATTCAAGGGAGTTCCTGTGGGATTGTTCGCGACTAAGGAGCCGCCGCTCCCTCCTGATGGATTGAGGAAGTCCGACTCCTTCTGCGGAACACTGGCACTCGCGGCAACATTACATAAGAGAGAGCTACCTTTTGTCTTCCTTGGAATTCATGATCCCAGAGATGAGAGCTTTCTTAGAAAGGTTGAGAGCTTCGGTAGAGCTTCAGCGATCATTAAGGGATTATCGGGTGCAAGAATAGGAATGATAGGGCCAAGACCTGAAACCTTTGAGATGGTCTCCTTTAATGAACATGCATTAATTAAACGCTTCAATCTGAGGATAATCCCAATCTCACTATATGAAACCGTTAAGAGAATGGAGAAGATAAGCAACTCAGATGATAGAGTTCTCCTAACGATCAAGGATATGGGCGAGACGGCGGATCTCTCAGATGTACCAAAAGACTACTTGATGGCGATGGCTAAACTTGAAATTGCTTTGAGGGAACTTTCGAAAGAGAAATCTTTGGCGGGGATAGCGATCAAGGGGTGGCTGGAGCTGCAGGAATATATCGGGATCACCCCCTATTTTGGCATGTCCAGATTAACTCAAGATGGGATTATATGCG
>QMUP01000078.1 GCA_003660635.1 Candidatus Wolframiiraptor sp. | reverse complement strand
TATTTTTCTAGAAGTCTCTTTATCGCCAAGTACATCTTAGCGGCCTTAATCACCTCTTCTCTGGACGGCTCCTTTAATCCCCTCGATTTCTCAATTATCTCCTCTGCGAGTTTTTCTGCCTCATCTGTTGGAACTAATTCGTACTCCTCTAATAACTCCCTTGAGGTTATCCTGACTATCTCGACGCCGAAGATCTCCTTTATCCGTTTAAGGAATGAGGACCCCATCCACCTAGAGTCTCTGAGCCTCGGATCAACGTACTCCCTCGGATACTCGTAGTCTTTTACGAGCAAAATCCTGATTTGTTTCATCCTCGCCACGGCCCTCATGGCCTTAAGTGGGGGGATTATGTCGTCGATCCTACTCGAATTCACCACGACGACCCTCCCAATCCTCTCAAGTATTCCACCCTGATCCCAATATCGGGTAAAAGGCATGGTGTATACTATCATGGGCTTACCCGTATCAGCGAATTGTAGGAGCGGTGGATGAGGCGTCATCACCCCGTCGGCAAACTCTTGGGTTAGGGGTATCGCCAATATTCCATCCGCTTCCTCGAGTTCGGGGAGGAGTTTCTGACCCTCGGCTTCCGTTACCACTACATCCCAACCGTAAAACTCTATATTCTCAACTTGTTTCTCTATCTTAGTGAGCTCTTTCTTCAGTCTCTCGGCCTCGGCGTCGACATCGAAGAGGTGATGAGGCCACCCGGCGTCCATATTCCTGAGACCTATGAAGATCACCCGAACTCTACACTTTTTATCTCTCCAGCTCATGATCGATGTTATAGAGATACGTGATATAAATCTTGTGAAAAATCCGAAAATGTCACCGAAAAGCCCCGCGACCCCGCATCCTCCTTAAGAGCGGGATCTCATCCAATTTTTCAGGAGACAGCAAGTCCCATATTATTCCGCTTGGACGTTGTTTTTCCCCTCTGACCTTGATGAGCCGTGTTGGAGTCGCGATTATATCCAAGGTCAGGTCATGTGGTTCGCGGGGCAGGCTCTCGACTATTTGTAGATCGTGTACGTTAGTCGCTATTGGAACATCTCGGCGGAGTTTACCAAACTCGGAGAGAATCGCGTACTCAAGCTCCCCATATCCACCTCCCTTTCCAAGTCTCACTCCGCCCTCCGTTACCGCGACCGAGCCCGTGACTATTAGATCGATCGTCGGCAAACTTTCAATCGGCACTTTCTCACCGTATGTGAAAGCACCTCTAATCGTCGATGCCTCTTGATAGCGCTCCCCCGGGATCTTCTTGGGGTCGAGAAGCAGGAATCCTTCTCTCAGCCTCGGGGTCGGCATTATCAGGAGCTTCCCATCGAGGAGACATCTGTAGCGTATATAGCGTTGCGGAGAATCCGGGCTCACCTTAACAACCTTGGCACGCCGGTATTCCTCCAATTCTAAGATCCTGGCAGCCGCCTTCTCCGCCCCAACAAAATTCGGAATCCTCCCGTAAACCGGCCTCGGAAAACGGGCAACTCCCCTCTCCTCGAGGATCCTCCAGATGGCCCTCCGTATTTCGTCTTTTTGCCTTTTCATCGGTTTTTCCATGGAAGCCGAACGCCTATAGTCTTTCTCAAAACGCTCATTATATATCAAACCCTTAGGAACCCCATAGCGTGAAACGTGAACTCGATCTCCCCATTTTCATAGTATCCACTAAGGCCTACGTTTGGGGGAGGAGGGCATTAGAGCTGGCTAAGGCGGTTGAGAAGGTTGCGAGGGAATCCACCGTAAACTTCGTCTTTATTCCCCAACTCGTAGATCTTCGAATGATATCGGAGAACGTCGATATACCCGTTTTTGCCCCAAATCTGGATCCAATCACTCCGGGAAGGGGCTTCGGCAGAGACCTACCTGAAGCACTTCGAGAAGCGGGCGCGGCCGGGGTCATGATAAATCACATAGAACGCGAGAAAACCCTGGCTGAGATCGTCGGCTGCTTGAGAAGAGCTAGGGAGGTGGGATTATGGGTGATAATTTGTTGTGATTCGCCTCAATCAGCCGCCGCATTAGCCAACCTCAATCCAGATGCGGTTCTATCAGAGCCCCCGAAGCTTATCGGGACTAAGAAGCCCGTCTCCAAGGAAATGAAGTCGTTCATAATAGAATCAGTTAAGGCGGTTAAAGAGATTAACAAGCGGATCCCCGTGATCGTGGGCGCGGGCATATCATGCGGCGGGGATGCGGCCGAGGCCCTGAGGCTCGGCGCGGATGGCTCTGGAGCATCGAGGGCGATATGCGAGTCTGAGGACCCGGAGAAATTCTTAAAGGATGTAGCGGAGGCCATGGAGAAGGCGTGGGAAGAGCGGGTGAAAACTCACTGAAGGTTCAGCCTCTTCATTAATTCGGCGAAAGACTCTTCATCAAACCTGCGCTTATAGTTCCTTGAAGCATCTACCGGCGGTTCCCGGATCCCCAACATCTGCATGACTTTCTCTGACTGGGGGCCGAATGCTATGTAGCTGAAGAAGGATGTGACATTTGAGGGGCGATCCCTTATCCGCGCTTTTCCAAAATCTATGATGACGGGGGCCAGATCAGATCTTATGATTACGTGTTTTCTGGCATCGCTCAGCTCTCCATGATCCAAACCCAGCACGTCTAAAGATCTCGCCTGGAGGAAGCATCTCCTCAAAACATTTTTCAAGACATGAGCCCCCTCACTTGCCAGCTCGTTTATCCATTTTCCAAGACCGATTCCCTCAACGTACTCCAATACTAGAACATGCCGTGAATATCCTAGGAGTTTAGGTCCGACGCCCACGCTATTCGCCATTTCCGTTGCCTCCGCTTCTTTACTTAAGTCGCGGATCGCGGTATCAGTCCTGAGAATCTTTATGGCGATATCTAGTCCCCTCATCTTCCCCTTGATCACAATCCCGCGATAACCCTTTCCGATGAAAGCTATCCTCAAACTATCGGCGAGAAACTCCACGTAGATTGCATCTACCCCTATTTCTTCAAGTTCCCTTAGGATCATCAAAGAGTAATCTCTATCCTTCGCGGGGAAGGCTAATTCCATGATTAGGTCGAGGTTTCCCCGAAAGTCCTCGAGACTCAGGGGAGATATTCTCCCGCTCATTTTCTCAGGAAAACCGGCCTTGCTTCCAAGAACTCGATGAGAAACCTTCGCAGTTCTTCATGCTTCTTCCCAAATTCTATGAGATGCCCCAGGTTTTCTCCGAGCTTCCCGGATTTCACGGAATCTAGGATTCCACGTGAGATCGCGACCTCTCCTCTCTTGATCTCCCTTTTCAAGAGCCTGCTAACCCGAGTTTCATCTCTAGCCCTCAAGACGTAGACCCTATCTCCATCAACCCATGGACCTATTCCCCGCCGCATCCAGAGTTCAACGAATTCCTCGGCGTTTCTCAAATATACTGGGGGCCCCTTATGCAGCATATACCTCGGTAACGTGACTTGATCGACTTCAAATAATAGGAGAGCATGACGCCGTTCATCTGTCCAAGAACCGCTCCTGTAAACCCTGAATCCAAGCCTTTCTAATGCCCTCTTCACGCCTTCTTCACTCCGTCTCAGCTCCCCCCAGAGTACGTCAGGAGGCTTTTCTTCACGTAGCCTGAAAAATAGGTAGACGAAGTTCCTGTTCTTGGAAAGCTTCCGAATATCGCTCAGCCTAATCTTTCTCTCTTCCTTTCCTTTAAAGAACCTTAGAGAAGGTTTTTTCAGAAAGAGTTTAGAGGCGAGGACGAATTCTGAAAGCCGTGTATTGGAAACCGCGGCGGCGACGTTTCTCGCTCTGTCGATTGGGTCGATCACTATCAGCGGATTACCCCTGAATAATTCGATCAATTCCTCTGAAGATTCGTAGTATCTTTCGAGGTCGATAATTATCGGTGGATGCCAGTTGGCCACCGCCCTCAAGACCTCGAGAAAACTCCCATATGCTAGAACTAGTAGTTCTGTGAGGTATCCGCTGAACCCCTTGACCTTTATCTCCGCGCCATATACCCCGCATCCGGCCATGAAACCTTTCAATAACCGCACTTCATCTTCCTGCCCCTCTCTCAAATTTTCAATTACATATTTGGTGTGATATGGTGTTCGATCGGTTGCGCCTATCCAGTTAGGTGGCTCCACGTCATAGCAGGCAACTATATCCACAGTTATTCCATCGATGACTCCCTCGACGTATGGGTGATCGGCGTACATCAGTCTGGGAACTCCGCCTAGTCCCCGAATAATCCTCGATCCAAGATCTATTATTCTCTCCTCAAGGTCTCCTTTGGGGATCTTCGGATCGAAGTGGATGAAGATGTCGGCTTCAGCCCTATCTTTAATCCATGTATTTTTTGCCGCAGAGCCTTCGAGGGATACCCCAGTTACGCCGTCGATCTCCGAAGAATATTTCTCAGCTAGGTCTAGCGCCCTCTCGATGACGGAATTCAGCCTCTTTCTATCTTTATCAGTTGGCTTAACGATTTTTAATGCCCGCCTGATTACGTCTTCGAGGTTCAAGGTGCATCTGCCTCTTCCGCGTTCACAACGAGGAGGTCGCTATATATAGGGCCTCTCTGGGTCAGGACACTCTTCTTTACCTCGAATCTATCTACCCGCTGCTCTCCGAAATACATCTCTTTTAACTCGCTGAGGGTTCTGAGGACCGCTTGCTTATTTTTCACGTATTTCACCCTGCCTATGGTGAGGTGAGGTGTGAATCCGCGGTCATCATATCTGAACCCTAACCTGGTCAACTTCTCCAATAGCTGGTCTAGAATATTCTTTAATCCATTCGATGGATCATCGATCCCCAGCCAGATCACGTTAACCCTACTTCCACCTGGGAAATATCCAACCCCCTTGACCTCAACCTTAAAGGGCTTAAACTTCACCTGCTTCGCGTTTTCGAGAACCAGTCTGAGCCTGCTTGGATCCAGCTCTCCGAAGAACCAGAGGGTGACGTGAAGATTCTTCGGTTCGACGGGTTTCATCACGACCCCCGACTCCATAAGCTTCCTCTGAACCTCTTGGGCCCTAGAGACTATCTGTGGATTATCGAAGTCTACGGCTATGAAGGTCCTAGTGAGCTCGCTCATGCCACCTATCCCCGAGCATTAGACCTCGCTCTCAGCTTTAAGCTTAGATAGATCTAACGGACACGTTCAAAGCCGGGGACTCTTAGTTTCGCCTCGAGTTTCCTGAATCCTAGGGATGCGATTGTGGTCATGAAGAGGTATATGAACGCGACGGACATGAATATCTCCCCGGGTCTAAACCATATCGAGTTTAGGGTTACGGCTGCCGCGAATATCTCGGAGACCCCGATGAAGTATGCCAGTGAGGAGTAGAGGATCATGTAAAGGATTTCGTTTGTTATCCCGGGAAGGGAAATCCTAACTGCTTGGGGTATTATCACGTAGAGTACTTCTTGGAACTTACTCATCCCGATCGCCCTGGCAGC
>QMUP01000077.1 GCA_003660635.1 Candidatus Wolframiiraptor sp. | reverse complement strand
GGATTGAGCGAGGATTTCGTTCATAGATATCCGCATGAACTCAGTGGAGGACAACTTCAAAGAGTAGCGATTGCCCGGGCAATAGCCTTAGATCCTGAATTTCTCTTTCTCGACGAACCAACCGCATCGCTGGACGTATCCGTTCAGGCCCAAATCCTCAATTTGCTCATAGATCTCCAGAAAAAGAAGCACACCACATATCTCTTTGTAACCCATAACATCCACCTTGCCAGATTTATGTCAGATCGCGTTGCCGTCATGTACGTGGGTAAAATAATGGAAATCGGGCCTTCAAAAGAGGTTTTAGAAGATCCAAAACACCCCTATTCACAGGCTCTCCTCTCAGCAGTCCCAGACCCCGACCCAGAGAGGAAGAAGAAAAGGATAATCCTCCCTGGCGATGTTCCAACCCCCGTCAACCCGCCTCCTGGGTGCCGATTCCATACGAGATGTTGGATGGCGGAAGAAATTTGCAGGAAAAAGAATCCAGAACTAGTAAAAGTGGGAAAGGATCATTATGTAGCTTGTCATTTCATTTAACGCTTAAAAGAAAAAGTGAATAAAATTTCCGACATTTAATTTTTATATTTAACCTTATGAAGCTTCAATAGTGTGAAACTGCGATACTACATACTTCGACGAGCTCTACTCCAAGTTGTTGTCGTATTCGGCGTCCTGACCTTAGTCTTCTTTGCTACAAAGATCATCCCAAGTAATCCCTTGGCTGTTTTGCTTGGAATAGAAGGGATGCAAGATAAGGCATTGGTGGAGCAGACGATAAAGATCTGGAAACTTGATAGACCCATATGGGAACAATATTTCTACTATCTTAGCAACCTTCTCAGAGGTGAATTCGGAAGATCCATACTCACAAGGGCTCCTGTTTTACAAGATCTCAGGGTCAGATTTCCTGCTACAGTCGAGTTAGCCATCTTCGGATTTCTGATAGCCATGGTGATAGCAATCCCTGCGGGAATATTGTCAGCCGTATATAGAGACAGCATAATCGACCACCTATCTAGAATATTCTCTATAGTCGGAGTATCAGGTCCCGAATGGTGGTGGGGTATCATACTTCTCGTAGTCTTTTACTTCTTTTTTGGTTTCGGGGGCTCTGGAAGACTAAGCCCAGGGACCCCATATCCGCCATTTATAACCGGCATGTATCTAATTGACAGCTTATTAATCGGTAGATTTGATATTTTCCTTGACGCACTCTCACATATAACCCTCCCGGCAATTGCCTTGGGGATCACCCGGAGCGGTTTAACCTCAAGGCTTGTTAGATCATCGATGTTAGAAGTGCTTAGAGAGGATTATATTAAGACGGCTAGGATGAAGGGACTAAGAGAAAGAGTAGTAATCTATCGCCACGCATTGAGGAACGCGCTTATAGCTCCCGTAACCTATATGGGGTTCCTTTTTGGATCGATGCTGGGGGGAGCGATCTTCGTAGAAACGGTATTTAATTGGCAGGGAATGGGGCTGTATCTCGTGAATGCTATATTTGCCTCAGATTATCCAGCAATTCAGGGCGCCGTGATATTGATGGCGATAATTTATTCCACCGCGAACTTACTCGTTGATATATTATATGCGTTTATAGATCCGAGGGTGAGGTACTGATGAAGCCCACGATAAGAAAAGGGAAATTCCTTTCGACTGAAACGAGGATAACTATCTCTATAATGCTTAGGAGCAAAATCACCATCGCGTCAATACTACTGTTAATCACGATATACATAGTCGCGATAGCCGCCCCGCTAATAGCACCACGCGATCCCTACACCATAAATACGGGAGCACTTCTACTTCCTCCCACCAAGGAATATCCCCTGGGAACGGACAACTTGGGGAGAGACGTTCTCTCTAGGATAATCTATGGCGCGAGGGTCTCCGTATTCGTGCCCATTCTAGTAGTAGGATTAATAGTGCTGATAGGCGTCCCAGTTGGATTAATTTCCGGATATTATGGAGGGAAGGTAGATGAAGTAATAATGAGGATAACAGACATCGTGATGTCGTTCCCGGGGGTCTCCCTCGCCATACTCCTTGCCTACATCGCCGGGAGAGGAGTCCTAAGCGCTGCATTAGCCCTTGCCTTGGTGGGTTGGACGTCGATGGCTAGAGTGGTTCGGGGAGTCGTCATGGCCGAGAAAGAAAAAGACTACGTCGCCGCGGCGAAGGTAATCGGTAAAAGCGACTTGAGAATCATGTTTGAAGAACTGCTGCCAAACTGTTATTACCCGATCCTCGTCGACGCCATGATGAGGCTCGGAACAGTGATTATCGCCCTCGCCGGCCTGAGCTTCATAGGGGTTGGAGTTCAACCTCCAGAACCAGACTGGGGGATAATAGCGGCAGAGGGGAGAAAATACATTTTCGAGCAACCATGGCTTGCGATATTCCCCGGAATACTGATCATCGTCACAGTACTGGCATATAATATGATAGGAGATAGGCTACGAGATGCCCTAGATCCGAAGTTGAGAAGAGAATTGGCGGGGGTTTATCGTGCTAAGGAGGAAAAAGAGAAAGAAAGTTGAACTGGACTGGAAAGATTACGTGGCCATCACGATAGCCATGTTTGAGACTGTTTTCTTACCGATGATCTTATACATAGTTATTCTATTTTTAATAGCCCTCGCACTTGGCTTTATCTAGGCCGTAATTTAAAATAATATCTCTTAGACTCACTTCACCCTGCGGAGACATTCTTTCACAGTATTCAGCGCGAGTTTACAACCCCTCATTATGTAATCGCTGTCCGCTCCAATCGTCATGAATTTAAAGCCCATCTGCAGATGCTTCGCCACGCTCTCGACATCGCTGACTATCCCACCGGGTACCCCAAGCGCTTTCCCTGCGTCGATTATTCTATTAATGGCATCGACCACTTCGGGGTGATCTATTTGGCAATAGTGGCCGAGGGTCGTCGCGAGATCCCAGGGACCTATGAAATACATGTCCACGCCATCGACGGATAGTATGTCTTCTACGTTCTTGACGGCTTCTCTGGTCTCGATCTGCACCACCACCATGATCTCGTCGTTGGCGCGCCGGGTATATTCGAGGATCTCCAAGCCGTATTTACAGGCCCTACGGGGGCCGAAGCCCCTCATCCCTTTAGGGGGATATTTTGCGGCGTTTACAACGGTTATCGCATCCCGCTTAGTATCAACGTGTGGAACGACTAATCCATAAATCCCGACGTCGAGCGCCCTCTTTATCGCTATGTAGTCTGTTCCCGGAACCCTCACCATCGGGATACAGGAGGTGGACGCCGAAGAGATCGCCTGAACGATGTGCTGAAGCATCCAGTAGTCTATTGGAGAATGTTCCATGTCTATCAACAGGAAATCAAATCCCATCAGCCCCATTATCTCAGCAATATCGGGATGCCCTATCGTTATCCAAGCCCCAAATGAAGGTTCTCCTCTAGAAATCTTTTCTTTTACGTAATTCTTCATCATAGCGGGTCCTCTATAGGAGGAGAAAGGAAAATATATACCGTATCACCTTAAAATAGAACTGCAATTCACTAAACAATTCATGATAAAGCCTTAAACTCCATTTTTGAATTCTTGGGATGAGGTTGTTATGAAGGAAATCCGAGAGTATGTTACATCGATTGTCTCCAATCTAGTTAAAATAAAGTCTGAGAATCCCCCTGGCAACGAGGTTGAAGCCGCCGAATACGCTGTTGAGGAGATGAAGAAGCTCGGGCTCGACGCGTGGGTTGATGAATTCGCGGAGAAACGCGCAAATGCTATAGGATCATTTAGGCGTGGAGAAGGACCTACTCTACTCTTCATAACCCATCTGGACGTCGTTCCAGCAGGTGATGAGGAGCTTTGGAGTATCCCACCATTCTCGGGAACCATCAAGGATGGGAGGATCTACGGTAGGGGTTCGGCGGATGCGAAGGGGTGTTTCGGAGCCATGCTCGGGGCGCTTAAAATGCTGGCCGAAGAGAATTGGCCGATCAATGGGGAGGTAATTCTAGCGGCGGTCGCTGATGAAGAAGTCGGGGAACGGGGCGTTAAGAGGTTCTTGGAGCAGGGGGTTAAGGCCGATTATGCCGTAGTAGGCGAGCCCACGAGCCTAGAAGTATGCACCGCCCATAAAGGACGCGCCGAGCTATCAATAAAATTCCTTGGAAAACCCGCTCACGCAAGCCAGCCATTCCGGGGGATAAACGCCATTTACGCCGCCTCCGACTTCGCGTTAAAGATCGAAAAACTTGCTCAGAGGTTGAGGAAGAAGCGGGGGGCGATGGGATATCCGACGATCGCCTTAACTATTATGGAGGGTGGTGTGAAATCAAACATCATACCCGAGAGCTGTACGGTGATTCTCGATCGCAGGCTCCTGCCTTGGGAAGACTCTGAGAAGGCCATAGATGAAATTAAGAGGCTCGCTGAGAAATCGGCCAAGGCGAGGAAGGCGAAGATCGAATTTAAGATCAACCAGCATGTCGCGGCCTCGGAGACCGATCGGAAATCAAGGATCGTCACCGCGGGCTTAAAGGCGGTCTCAAAGGTCTTGGAGAAGAAGGCGAGGCCGAAACTTTTCCAAGCCACATGCGACATGTCACCTTTAGTCCATGAGGGAAAGATACCGACGATCATTCTAGGCCCCGGAGATCTAAAACAGGCGCACGTCGTCGATGAATGGGTGCTGATAGATGAACTCGAGAAGGGAAGCAGGATTTATCGGGAAATCGCAGCTGAAATCTTAGGCGCCCAGGAATAACCAAAAATTTTTCATCTTCTTTTTAGGCCTATACCCCTTATCCTCACCGTCGCCGGTTCCCCGAGCTTCCCGGAAACCTCAGCTTCAGCTCCGCTGAGAATCCTGCATAGCTCTATGCTGGTGAGCGTGTGCAAGGTCAGCTCGGAGACGAAGTACTCGGAGACGCCGCCTGCGAGAGAAGCCCAGATCACCAGCTGATCCCCCAGATGCCTATCCACAGCCGCCCCGGAGTCTATCTGCCTTAGAAGATCTTCCGCGGCGTCCTCCGCCACTTTTTCCGCAGGGACCCCTATCTTTCCTAGGTTATCAGATCCTAGGATGGCGCCCGAGGACAGCTCTGCTACTAGGATTATCCCACATCCCGGATCGAATGAACATGCTTTATCCCCAGGTTGGAGGATTTGTTTCTCGATAATCACATCATATCCCCGTTTTCTGAAAATGCGTTCGGCGGTTGTAGCCATGCGGTCAACTATATGCGCTGGAAGTCTACAGCTGTAACTAAGTCCTCGTATAACCTTCACATCGCCCCCCTCTAAGAGCCTTATTGGTTTCAGCGAATCGACAGGTGTGGACCTAGCCCGCACAACGCCGCCTCCCCTCGGATAAAACCCTCTCCTCAAAAGTTCTATCTCAAATCTACAGCCCATTCTCGATAGGATTGGCAGAAGCACCATAGTGAAATACTCCACG
>QMUP01000076.1 GCA_003660635.1 Candidatus Wolframiiraptor sp. | reverse complement strand
TTGTGAAGTATTATTTTTATAAATGAATTCGAGGGGTTAACGAGTATGGAGAATTACTGGGTATTCATAGTAAAGGATCACATCCACATGGGCAAAGTTATTCCAGCTCGCGAAGTCCTAGCAAACAGGGTTACCAACAAGTTTTGGTCACTAAGCGCTAGAGCGGCAAACCTGAAGAGATTACAAAAGGGAGATAGGGTACTTTTCTATGTTACGGAATTCACCGAAAGGGGATTCATGGGAAGAGGGGTCCTAGCGGGGCCGGCCCATCCGATGACCGATGAGCAAAGATTCCACATAATTGGCTCGCCCTCGATTAGCTTCGATTATGCCGTTGAGTTTGAAGAGGCAGAGATGTGGCCATTCATGATCCCATTAGATCGATTAAAAGATCGGATGCCCCTCCTACTAGGAAGAAAAGCTGCAGCCCGCGTTTTCAGAGGAAGCATAAGGAGAATTACCGAAAGAGATTATGAAGTTGTAATGGAAATTTATAAAAAACTCTCCCAAGAAAAAGCAAAAGATCGAGCCTAATCTCGATCTCTTGATATTCTTACAAGTCGGTAAATGGTTTCTCCCCTTGAGAATTCTTTATTTTCATGAAATCGAGGTTGGAACTCCTTTTGATACTCTGCGTTGAATCACTGGACTTTAAGATCTTTAATAGGGATTCAGCCCTTTCAATCGCCTTAATAGCTTTAGGATCCCTTTTTGATTTGGATACGGATTCAAATTTCCTGTCACGGTCCCTCGTCACTTCTTCTATCGTTAGCCCCACCGAGAGCACTTTAGCCAAACCCTTGTCCTCGAGGAACTTCGCATAAGAATATGAGTAAACTTTTTCCATGCCCGTTCTCAGGTCCTTAACTAAGGCTATCCCCCTCAGGTTATTATAACGAATCAACTCGTGCAGTTTGAAGCCCTGTGCAAGTGCCTCTAATTTCTCGAACGGGCTAATCAACCCTAAACCCTCCAATCCACTACTTCTCTGGTCTTTATCCAATTAATAACGAAGCGCCACAACTATTACAAAGAAGTTCCGATTAAGTATTATTGATGCCTTTTAACAAAATTGCAAGAAAATGGATGAGCATTAAACAAAAATAACCCCCTCAAAAAAACCAAAAATAAAAATGACAAAAACTCCCTTCAAGAAAAACAACTCATCAACAAATGGAAAAACCACATAACTATGGAAGAATGAGATGGATGCGCCGGCGGGTGGATTCGAACCACCGACCCCCGGGTTTCTGCTTTTTTAACAGCCCGGCGCTCCACCAGCTGAGCTACGCCGGCGGCCGCGATTTGAACCCTGGAATAACCCCTTTTTTCTCTTCTTTATATATTTCAGCCCCGCTAGGCGGCTTTTTTGGGTTTTCTTCCCTTTCTATGGCCTAGATTTAATGTTATTTTATGGCTATTTTTATTAGTGCTGGGGATGAGCGGGAAAGGACTTAGGATCGTTGTTTTGATTAAACAGGTTCCAGATATCGAGAAGGTGAGGTTCGATGTCGAGACGGGGAGGATTGATAGGAGCTCTGCGCCGGCTGAGACGAATCCATTTGATTTACACGCCTTGGAGGCGGCAGTCCAGCTTAAGGAGAAACTTGGCGGATCTATAACCGTTATAAGTATGGGGCCCAGGCAGGCGGAGTCTAGCCTCAGGGACGCGTTGGCGCGAGGAGCGGATCGGGCGATACTCTTGACTGATAAGAGACTGGCCGGAGCCGACACGATCGCGACCTCTCGTGCCTTGGCCGCCGCGATCAGGAAACTTGGGGGATTTGATCTGATTTTATGTGGCGAGAAAACCGTTGACGGCGATACGGGTCAAGTTGGTCCTGAGGTTGCTGAAGTTTTAGACATTCCCCACGTCGCCTATGTATGTGAAATCCGGGAAGTGACCGACGATAAAATCACCGTGGTCTCCGATATGGGAGATAAGTATCTGTATGAGGTTAAGTTGCCAGCTCTCCTGACGGTTACGAGGGAACTTAATACCCCGAGACTCCCCACCCTGAGGGATGTCTTAAAGGCACGGAAGAAACAGATAGAGATCTGGGATGCTGACGCTTTAGCGCAGTATGAGGATCCGGATCGATTTGGCATCAAAGGCTCGAAGACTATCGTGATGAAGGTAGTCATACCGGGCGTTGAGCATAGGAAGGGAATAATTTTCAGAGGAGAGGACGCGGCGGAGAAATTACTCGAGGTACTGAAGGAAGGGGGGTTCGTTAAGCCATGACCAGCGGGATCCTCGTCTATGCCGAGACCTCGGATTCAAGAATACATCCCGTATCATTTGAATTACTGGGTAAGGCGCGGGAAATCGCTGAGAAACTCGGGCTCGAGGTCTGGAGCGTGATAATCGGATTTGATGTTAAGGATCGTGCAAAAGAACTCATTTACTACGGAGCCGATAAAGTCTACGTCTATGATAGCGAGCACCTAAAAGATTTCAACGTCCTAACATACAAGGACATCTTAGTCGACCTGGTAAAGGAAATTGACCCGGAGATATTCCTCATAGGAGCCACGCCCCTCGGTAGGAGCTTAGCTCCTAGAGTCGCCGCCGCTCTCGATACTGGATTGACAGCCGACTGTACAGATCTTCGAGTAGATGAGGAGGGCAACCTCATCCAGATTAGACCCGCCTTCACCGGAAACATCTTGGCCCATATAAAGACCACGAGCAAGCCGATTATGTCGACAATCAGATACAAGGTCATGCCTATGCCTAAACGAGATGAAAGCAGGAAGGGAGAGATCGTGATTAAGAATCCCCCAGAGAAAATCGACACTAGGATAAAGAGCCTTGGAAGAATCTCCAAGAGAACCGTAAACATTGCCGACGCCGAGGTCATAGTATCCGGTGGCAGGGGTTTAAAAAATAAGGAAGATCTAAAGATGCTAGAAGAGTTGGCCAAGTTATTGGGCGGAGTATTGGGGGTCAGCAGACCATTAGTTGATGAAGGATGGATCGCGAAAGAACATCAAGTCGGGTTCAGCGGGAACACCGTTAAACCCAAGCTCTATATAGCATGCGGTATCTCGGGCTCTCCACAGCATTTAGCCGGCATGAGGGACTCGCAGATAATAGTTGCTATAAACATAGATCCCTCGGCGCCTATATTCAGGCACGCGGACTATGGCGTAGTTGGGGACTTATACGAGGTCGTGCCAAAACTTATTTCGATGATAAAGAGAATTAAAGGGGTGAGTGGGTCTTGAGGGAGGAAATCCTTTCAGAACTCCGCTCGATTGTCGGAGAAGATTGGGTTGTAACAGGTGAGGATAGAATTCAAGGATACCTCTATGATGAAACGCCTCCGCCCATGTTGCCCAAAGCATCCGAGGACGTAGTCGTGGTTAAACCCGGGAATACAAGGGAAGTCTCAGAGATAATTAAGCTCGCGAATCGATATAAGATTCCGGTCTTCCCAAGAGGTGGAGGAACGGGGCTCGTCGGAGCATGCGTACCGACTCTAAGCGGAATAGTCCTATCCCTAGAGAGAATGAATAAAATCGTAGTCGACAAAGAAAATTTAATCGCAGAGGCTGAAGCGGGAGCTACCCTCGCGGACCTCATAAAGGCCGCGGAGGACGCCGGGCTCTTTTTCCCGCTCCATCCAGGAGACGAGGGAGCACAGATAGGCGGATTATTGGCTTGTAACGCTGGAGGAGTTAGGGCGATAAAAACCGGGGTTATGAGAAATTACGTGAAGGGAATGGAGGTCGTCTTACCAACCGGAGAGATACTGACCCTCGGCGGAAAACTCGTGAAGAATAACGCCGGATACGATCTGATGCATCTTATAATTGGAAGCGAGGGAACTCTCGGCGTAATAACAAAGGCCTGGATAAGGCTCCAACCGAAGTCCGCGGCCAGCGCGACTATAGTGGTACCATTTAAGGATAGGGAGACCGCGCTTAAAGCCGTCCCCGCGATATTCCACGAGGGAATCATACCACTTGCAATAGAATATATGGAGAGAGATCTCATAGAAAAAACGGCCCAACAGCTCGGTCTAACGTGGCCCTGTAAAGAGGGAGACCATCAACTCATGCTGATCCTCACAGAGACTAGTGAAGCCGCATTATATGATGCCTGTGAAAAATTGATGAATCTCTGCGAGAGATTAGGTTCACTCGAGCCATTATTGGCCGAGAGCAGGGAGGAACAGGAGACGATACTTAAAATCAGAAGCGAGATTTACTCCGCTTTAAGGTCCAATCTAATAGACATCTTGGATACGACGGTTCCTCCAGCTCAGCTCGTAGAACTCATAAAGGCAACCGAAGAACTCGGCAAAAAATACAACACATATCTCCCGGTCTTCGGTCACGCTGGCGATGGAAACCTACACATACATATAATGAAGGAAGAGGGATGGACTCAGGAAGAGTACGATAGGCTGAGAGATGAGATCTATAAGAAGGCCGTGGAACTCGGAGGCACAATAACAGGAGAACATGGAATCGGATACACCAGAAAGAAAAGCATCCAAAAATATCTCGATAAAAAGGCCTTGGAGCTGATGAAAGCTATAAAGCAGGTATTCGACCCAAACAACATCCTAAACCCCGATAAAATCCTCCCCTGAATATTATTTTAAATCCTAAACCATATTTCATTTCCTTGAAAAATGCTCTTCATACTCTACACGACTGGACGCTGTAATCTAAAATGTCGGTATTGCGGGGGAAGCTTCGACCCACAAATCGTTCCATGGGATGTTAAATATCCTCTGAGACTTTTAGAGGAATTATTTAGAGAGGGAGATTCCATAGCATTTTATGGCGGTGAACCACTCCTTAACATGGACTTCATAAGAGAAGTCATGGAAACTTTCGACGCCGCACATTACATAATCCAAACGAACGGTCTTCTCATAGACAGGTTAGATGATGAAATTCTAAAAAAGATCGACACGATTCTACTGTCGATTGACGGCCGTAAAACTATTACAGACAAGAATAGGGGTAGTGGAGTTTATGATTCCGTGATTAGAGGTGCCAAGCTACTTCGAGCAAGAGGCTTCCAAGGCGACCTTGTTGCGAGGATGGCGGTAACCCAAGACTCTGACATTTACGCCGATGTTACCCACCTCCTAAACCTAGGTCTTTTCGATCACGTTCACTGGCAGCTCAGCATGATCTGGGTGGATAGAAATGAATGGAATAATCTATGGGGCTGGATAAATGAATCCTATAAACCCGGTCTCGAGAAGCTCTTCTGGGATTGGGTTAAAGCCATGCGGAAAGGTGTGGTCAATGGAATAGCCCCATTTCAGGGCACTTTGAAGAGGATAATTTATGGAGGACCGTACCCTCCATGTGGATCTGGGGCAGATACTTTCACAATACTCACGGACGGAAGGATAATCTCCTGCCCGATTGCCGTTGTTGAATGTTGGGCGAGGGTCGGGAAGATCGGTGAAGTCGATAG
>QMUP01000075.1 GCA_003660635.1 Candidatus Wolframiiraptor sp. | reverse complement strand
TCGATGCTAGGATGCTCTGCGCCCGAAGGATTTCTTCATCGGTCACCGCGCTTATCATCCCTCCAGTTTCTCTCGCCGCCCTGAGCGCCCGCTTCCAATTCACCGGATTCCCGATTCTAATCGCCGTGGCAACGGTCTCGACGGATTCCATGGGTTTTATTTTGTCCGATCCCTCGATGAAGGCTTTGTAGACTGGTGAGGCCCCTAAGGCTTGGACGCCGATCATATTCGGGATCTTTTCCGTTAGGCCGAGTAGTTTCAGCTCCCTGAAGCCCTTCCAGTACGCGACTATGTTCCCGGCGTTTCCAACGGGAATTATCAACTTATCTGGAACGTCTCCGAGCTGCTCATAGATCTCATATGCCGCCGTCTTCTGGCCCTCGAGTCTAAACGGGTTGATAGAGTTAAGTAGATAGAATCTGGGATCCTTACTTATCTCTTTAACGAGGCTGAGACAGTCATCGAAGCCGCCCTTAACCGCTAGGACCTTCGCGCCGTGGATGAGGGCTTGACTGAGCTTTCCGAGGGCGATTTTATGGGAGGGGACTAGGACCACGCAGTCGAGGCCCGCCTTCGCCGAATACGCCGCGAGGCTGCTGCTCGTGTTTCCCGTGGATGCGCAGATAGTTGTTTTAGCGCCTACTTCTAGGGCCTTCGTCACCCCGACGGTCATCCCCCGGTCTTTGAATGAGCCTGTGGGATTGTCTCCCTCATACTTTACGTAGATCTCCCTTATCCCCAAGTCTCGTTCGAGGTTTCCGCAGCGGATCAACCTCGTCCCGCCTTCATTCATAGTTACGACCTTATCTAGCTCCTCTATCGGTAACAACTCCCTATATCTCCAGACCCCGAGGGGCCTTTCGCGGAAGCTCTTCGACCAAGGGGTAAGGGATAGTCTGCGATCATACTCGTATTCGACATCGAGTAATCCACCGCAGCTCGGACAGAAATAAATCCGTTCCGACGCCTCGTATTCCCTTCCACAGTCAATACACTTAAGCCAACACCTCTGCAGAACAGGCACCTCCCTAGAACTCAGATACCCCGGGCCCGGGCTCGGTTACGTAAACCAGGCATTCATATCCCCTCGACTGATAAAAATCCTTAAGCGCGGTAGCTAATTTACCTCGCCTTTCCCTCTCTATTACTGCTATTACCGCCGGCCCCGCGCCACTCACGGCGATCCCGGCTCCAAACCTCCGTCCAAGCTCTCTTACTCCCTCATACTCTGGGATTATGCCCGCTCCACTTCTCGCAGGCTCGACAACGGCGTCTCTCATCCCCTCTTTAATCATCTCCAAGTCTCCTAAGGCCATCCCCGCGGCGAGGACCGAGGCTGCTCCGACGTTATGGACGAGCTTCTGAAGCGGGATAGAGCTTGGGAGGACTTCCCTCGCCCTCCTCGTAGAACCCTTCTCTACATCCGGCAAAACAACGACGACGCCGAGATCGCTTGGAGGCGTTACGGAATATATCCTCAACGGGTTTCTAGAGGAGATTATGATGAAGCCGCCGTAGATCGCCGAGGCAACGTTATCTACATGGGCGGCGCCTGCCGAGACGAGTTCCCCCCTCGCGGCGTATTCGACCAGTTTTTGGGTCGATAAACCGAGGTCATAGAGCTTGTTCATGGCATAGGCCGCTGCTGCCGCGGTCGCCGCCGAGCTCCCCAGCCCGCTTCCGGGCTTAATGTTCTTCCAGATCCTGAACTTGACGCCGCCCCTGATATCGAAGTCATTCATCATCTCTAGGGCCACGTATCCGCCCGTATTTTCCTCAGGTTTTAGGGGTATTGGATAGCCCTCGACCAGCTCTAATTGGACCACTTTCTCCGGGAGCTTCTCGGCCTCCAACAGGTCATATGGCTCCTTTAACGCCATGCCGAAGACGTCGAACCCGGGACCTAGGTTTGCCGAGGTCGCCGGAGCCCTCAGCCTCATAGCCTTGAGTAGGCTAAAGATGTGGTCTGAGAAAAGATTTGCTATACGGCTATTTCGAGGCCATTAACGGTTATCACGGCGCCATCGCTGAGCCGGCCTATCCTCAGCCTAGTCTCCACGAGCCCTAGGCATTGTATGCAGACTTCAGAGGTCTTCTCAAGCCTCAGCTCCACGATTATTCTCAAGGGTTCTCCCTGAATGACCTCGACCTCCTCTATCACATGTCTATAACATGGATTCGCGACGGGTTCCTCGAAGCCTACCACGACGTATTCGCCCTCAGACTCCAGCAACTTTACGGCCGGCTCTCCCTCCCCACATCTACCACGGCTATCAAGAATAGAGACGGTAATCCCTGCCTGGGGTGTCTGAGTTGATAATTGAAGGGATAATGTTGCCAACCCTACGAGGGCTAAGGCCAAGACGACTGAAACAACTATCATCAAACGCCGATCCAAAGCAACCATTTTCCAGAGTTCTCCGAAGTCTTTGGGGAAAATAAGCCCGGGAGGGGATTTGAACCCCTGTAGAGCGGGTCTGCAGCCCGCCGCCTAACCGCTCGGCCACCCGGGCAGATTCTCCGGAGATATACTTTGATGATGCTGTTTTTGAGTCTTGCGTAGTTCTTTAAAAGTTGGGTTTAGGGCTGTTTTAGGGGATCCGCTTTGCGGAGGCGGAGGAGCATCTTAAAGTTCTTGATGGAGCGGAGGAGCATCAGGATTTTTAGGCCTTCGAGGATGCGGAATGAGATCGCTGAGATGATCGTGAAGGCAGGGGTCAGGGCGCCCACCTACCTCCAATCATATACGATAATCCAGGTGAAGGATGAGGGGCTGAGGAAGGCTGTGGCAGATCTCTGCGAGGGCCAGGATGAACTAGTGAAGAATGCCGCGGCGATTTTCCTGATTTGCGCGGATCTTTATCGGACGAGCCGCATGCTGGATCTCCTTGGCCACAATCACGTCTTGAGAACCGATAAGCACCCGATCGAGTCGATCTTCGCGGTCTTCGATTCGGCCCTCCTCGTCGAGAACATGATGATAGCGGCGGAAGCCCTCGGATATGGCTCCACGATCCTCGATTACCCCCTAGTTTATCCAAGGGAGTTCGCCGAACTCTTCCAGCTCCCAAGGGGCGTAACCCCCCTCATTTTGCTATGCATAGGTGAGAAGGGAGAGTTCCCACCTCTTAGGCCGAGGCTCCCGCTCCACATAGTCTTTCAGACAGATAAGTACGAGGATGTATCGGATGAGGAACTCGACGAATATTTGGAGACCCTAGAGAGGGCGATGGAACGCGAGGGATATGTGAGAAAATATGTGGGATTGGATATAAAATACCTCGAATATTTGAGACTGAAGACCGTTCTAGACGACCACTCCAAGAAAATTAACGACGCGATCGAGAAATATCTGAAAGAGAACCTCCTCAAGTTTTAGTGAAGTTTCCGGAAATTAAATCTTAATTTACACCTCCAACAGAATTCTCCCGGGCAGAGGGCATGGAGAAAATATCGGAAATCCTCTCAAACTATGCTAGGCTCGTCAATAAGATGCTTGAAAAATATGTCCCGAGGAAAGTGGATGAGAAGGGGTTGGAGGAATTGTTAGGAAAAGCCGATTATCGTTATGAACCCGAGTCGATAAACAAGGGGATATTCGAGCCCTTCTGGGACCTCATGGATCGCGGCGGCAAGAGGTGGAGACCGGCGTTAATGCTCATGATCTATGAGGCGTTGGGGAGAAAGGCGGAGGAGATAGCGCCACTTTCCATAATACCCGAGGTGATCCATAATGGAACACTAGCCGTTGACGATGTGGAGGATGAGAGCGAGTTCAGGAGGGGGAGACCCTGCATACATAGGATCTATGGAGAAGATATAGCGATAAACATGGGCAACACCATGTATTATCTCCCGCTCCTAGTTCTCGATAAGTTAAATGTCTCCCGGGAAAAGAAGCTGGCAATTCTTGAAGAATATGTGAAAACCATGCTCAAGCTAAGTTTCGGTCAAGCAATGGACATCACATGGCATCGAGGACTCGTTCCAGAAATAGATGAGAAACAATACCTCCAGATGACGTTATTCAAAACCGGAGCGCTCGCGGGATTCTCGGCCAAGATCGCGGCGATAATGGCGGATGTCCCTGAAGAGAAGATAAGAGATCTTGAAAGGTTCGCGGAACTGATCGCCGTCGCATTTCAGATTCAAGATGACGTATTGAACCTGATTGGGGATGAAGCGAAATATGGTAAGGAGATCGGCGGGGACATAACTGAGGGAAAGAGAACCCTAATGGTAATACATGCGTTAAGAAATCTCCCGGCGAATGAGTCGAAGAGGCTCTTGGAAATCTTGAATAAGAGGACTGCCGACAAGGCGCTTATCAGAGAAGCGATAACTCTTATGAAAAAAGCAGGTAGCATAGAATATGCGAAAGAGGTCTCCAAGCAACTCGCCGAAGAAGCGCTTAGAATTCTGAGAAAATGCCTCCCCGAAAATGACGATAGAAGAAAACTCGAAGCTTTAGCAGATTTCCTGATAACTAGGGAGTATTAATGATGGCGGATCACTAGATGTCGAAGTAAAGCTGGAACTCGTATGGATGCTGCCTTGCCCCGATCTCGATGACGCCCTTCTTTTCCCTCTCCATCAGTTTCCCGATAACGTCATCCGTGAAAAGAGGTTTATAGGTAATCGCCTCCACATATGTATCTAAATTTTCCGAAGGAGTCTACTTCTTCGTTTCTAAACGGACTTATAAGCGATGAACCCTCACCCGAAAACCGTCCACTGGAAAACTTATTCCCTCCATCGGTGAGAATATTTATTCCCTAAGATGTTCTTTTTAGGCACATGGATGCCGAGATAAGGTTTGAGATCGTGGAGGTTAAGATCCCGGAAGGCTGTAACGTGGTCTTTGGGGTAACCCACTTCATCAAGAGCGTGGAGGACATCTACGAGGCAATAGTCAACACCGTTCCGGGGGCAAAATTCGGCCTGGCATTCGCGGAAGCAAGCGGCCCCTGCCTAATCAGACATGAGGGAACCGACGAGGAACTGAGGAAGCTTGCCGCCGACACGCTTTACAGGATAGGCTGCGGCCACACCTTCATCATTTTCATGCGCGACATGTATCCAATCAACGTAATGCAACGTCTAAAGAGCGTTCCCGAGGTTTGCACGATCCTAGCGGCGACCGCCAACCCGCTCCAAATACTCGTGGCCGAAACCTCTCAGGGGAGGGGGGTAATAGGCGTGGTCGATGGATACAAGCCTAAGGGGATCGAGGCCGAGGCAGACATCCAGAAGAGGAGGGAGTTCTTAAGGAAGATAGGCTACAAATTCTAGGGGACAACCCTTTAATCACAGTTTTTACAAGGTGCTATTGGACGTGATGAGAGCGGGTATTACTGACCCAGCGAATGATGAGTGATACCCGATCTGATTTTCTAAAGCAAAAGCCGCGATTTAATGGATAAAAAGAAGCTCAATAATACGTACTATATGGGTTTCTT
>QMUP01000074.1 GCA_003660635.1 Candidatus Wolframiiraptor sp. | reverse complement strand
GACGCCATCAGTTCGTCACAAGGGATAGACTCAAACCCTAATATAAGCAGATCCCCGAGAAATACTCAAAAAGCTTGACAAATATATTATTTAGGTTGCCAAATGGATGAGAGCTCCAAGGAGGAATTAATGAATAGGATCGCCGGCGAAATAATCCTATCCCCATTTCCCGGGAAGACCATGAGAAAATGGAGAAATCTCTTCGAACTTACCCAAAGCGAGGTTGCGAGGCTTATGGGGATCTCCCCCTCTGTTTTAAGCGATTACGAAAATAACAGGAGACGTTCTCCGGGAACGCATTTTGTGAGGAGATTTGTCCAAGCTTTATTGGATGCGGATGTGAGAAAAGGCGGAGTCCACGTTAAGAGATATGCGGTATTTCATAGAAACCTGAGCGTGGCGGTCATAGATATGGATGAATATGACTCTCCGAAGACGATCGAGGAAGTGGTTGAGGCAATCGAAGGCGAGGTCCTCGCTGGTAAGAAGTGGCTTGAAATCCCAATTTATGGGTACACGATAATAGATAGCATAAAGGCCATTAAATCACTCGACGCCCTCGACTTCCTATACCTCCTTGGGAAGAATCCGATGAGGGCGGTGATATTCACCGGCGTAACGAGGGGGAGATCTCCAATAGTAGCCGCCAGGCTTTATCCCATCAAACCGAAGATGATAGCTATCCACGGCCCTCCAGATAGAGATCACGTGGATCCCCTCGCAATAGAACTTGCGAAACTTGAAGACCTCTGCTTCGTGCTTTGCCGCCTCCGAGGCGTCGAGGAGATCGTTGAAAGACTAAGGGGCCTCAAGAACCCCAGTCAATAAATATAGGAATTCATAATTCCCAATGATGCGACCGGTTAGGGACATCGAGATCCGGCCAGGGATGAAGATCTCAGAATTACTGGATCAATTCGAGGACTCAGGCGGATTCGCAGCAAAATATCTGGGATCTGCTTTTAGAATCTTAGAAACCATGGTAAGAGATCAAGAGTGCACGCGCTTCCTCTCTTTCGTAGCCGCTCCGATCTCGACAGGACTCAGAGGGATAATCGCTGAGATCATCAAGCGCGGCATCTTCCATGTCATAATAACTACTTGTGGAACCTTGGATCACGATATAGCGAGAGCACTTGGGAACTATTATGTCGGCGACTTCGGAATGGATGATGCAAAGCTTCGGGAAGAAGGTTATCACCGCATCGGGAGCGTCATAGTCCCACTCGATGCCTACGGTCCAACGATAGAGAAGTTTATGCAGGAATTACTTGAAGAAGTATATGAAGAGGGAATCAGGGAACTCGGAAGCCACGAGATATGCAAACTCATAGGAGAGAAATTAAAAGATGAACACAGCATCCTATATTGGGCTGCGAAAAAAGGGGTTAAAATCTTCGTGCCAGGGATTATGGACGGCGCCGTAGGAACTCAACTCTGGATCTTTCAGCAGAAGAAGCGAGACTTCAGGCTTAATCTCTTCAAAGATGCAAGCGAACTCGCGGATATAGTCTTTGAGGCAAAGAGGACCGGCGCCCTCATGATAGGGGGAGGGATCTCAAAACATCACACATTATGGTGGAATCAATTCAAGGAAGGGCTAGATTACGCAATATACGTGACGACTGCGTGTGAATATGATGGAAGCCTGAGCGGCGCCCCGGTAAGGGAAGCCATATCCTGGAGCAAGGTTAAGCCCGATGCCATGAAAGTAACGGTTTACGGAGATGCTACTATAATCGTCCCATTATTGTTTGCGGCTTTATTGGATAGAATTTAATAGCTCTGCTCTCGCTCCCTCTTTTTGAGGACATCCTCCTTAACCAGCTTGATATGGAGTATCCCGTTAATGTAAGAGCTGCTTAAGACCTTGACCCGGCACGGTAGCTTTATAACCCTTTTGAACCCCATCCCTCCCCTGACCAGCAATTTTTTCCCTGAAACCTCGAAGGAGACGGCGTCTTCCGGCCCCGGGACTTGAGCCGTTAGGCTGATCACGTCATCTTCTTCGCTGATTTCGAGGGGGTATTCTTTCATCGGTCTCCCAGATTTTACGGCCTTCTTGATCTCCTTAAACCAGTAGAAGCCGATAATTACCACTATCACGCTTAAGATTAACCCCAGGAGACCGCGCTCTAACCGGATTAACAGGGAAAATGCGAGGAGAATCAGCAGCACCAACAGGCCTCCGAGGACTATGTTCGGCCTCCTTTCCTCCAAACGGCACTTCCCCATGTTTTAGCGATCTGGATTTAGCTTTAAGCTTAGCCTCGTTTAATCGTGATATAATGTAGCTCTACGACGCCGTCCTCGGAGAACATGGAGCCCACATTAATCTTATCGTCCTCAACCCATATCAAGACCCTCTTTAAGCCCTTTTTGAGGACCCAATCCTCGGCAAAGGATTTTATGAAAGCCCTGAACTCGGCTATGTTTCTGAAGGATATTTCCCCCTCCTTAAACACGAGGTGGGGTGACAGCTTTTCCGGATATGTGAGCTTAAGACCCAGCTCCTTTAACGTCTGAATTGTTAAATTGTAGACGTCAATCTCTTCGGGGATCAGCTCCTGGCCTAGACTCGCTATAAATGAGGAAAATGATTGCTCCAAGGTCTCCCCAAGCCCTATATAATATTTCCCGGTGAACTCTGCCCCGACGGTCGCGATCGTCCCCAACTGGGCGACAACGCCTCCAGCAGGCGACGTATAAACCGGGATTATGTAAACAAGCCTGTCCCCGATATAATAGAGGAGGATGTCGCCGATCCTTGGATTTTCGAGCAAGGTCCTGAGCTTCCGGAATTCGGCGAATCGCTCTAATGCCTCTCTCGCGGCTGAGGGGCCAAGTAATTTTATCTCGGACTTTATCGGAACTCTGTAGAATATTTTCTCACCTAAATGTGGGTAATCGTTTCGAACAACCATGAATCCGGCCAAGTTTCTGCCCATCGAGCCTTTAAGCTGAAGTGAAAGGACCCCGAGGAACTCTGGCTTCTTAAAGCCCGGATATCTGGCGATTATGAAGTACGTTGAAACGCCTTCAGGGATTTCGTAGAACTCTCTAGCCTGAATGAAGGTCGCCGGGTCATCGATGTGATAGTAGTTAAACATCTCAACTTGATATTCGAATGCTTCTGCTGGAAACCTGCTCTGGTTTTTAAGCCAATCCGGGAATTCCTCGATAAGTATGTCCTTATAGATCTGCCTTATGAGAGAGCTTACAAAATCATCCCCGACTATAATCAGCTTTAAATCCCCATTATAGATGTCTACGAGCGCGTACCCTATGAATCTCAGGAAATCGTGATCCTTACTCCACGGGACATCTCCGGCGGGTAATTTAATTATAAGTGGGATGAGCCAATACGTATTTTCCCCATCGGTGACCGGGAACATATCAACGTATTCTCCATTCCACTTGTAGTTGAAGTAAGGGAGTAAGAGGTCGAGCCTGTCGTATACATCTCTATATCTGAGGAGCCTGACCTCCTTATCTGGATAGGATAGGAGGAATGTGACGTCATATAGCCAGGTCATCGGCGGGCCAACCACGACACCTCCTCGGCCACTATATCGTGTTCCGGTGATTTCATCACTCTTTTCCTTATCTAATATTATAGCAGCCCACGTGGATTCTAGGAGACCACCTTCCCCATAATAGATCCTCCTCTGCTTGAAGAACGTGGAGGTATCAACTATGGTCCCGTTATTGGCGTCGAGGAGGAGAAATCCGTCAGGGACGTGGGTGTAGACTAGGTGCTCATTATACCAGATATTACCGAGGGGAATTCCATGGGGGAGAATCGGTTTCATCGATGCACTCCAGTAAACTCTATTACCGAACCTGATGACGTCAGAGTCTTCGAAATCTACGTAGGGTATGAGCCCTATCTCCGGTTTAAGCTTCGTGAAAGCCGCATCCCAATCCCAGAGCCTAACAATTGAGAGCCCCTCTCTAAGCGCGTTGATGTCTATCTTCGCCGAAGCCGCTTCTCCCGTGAAGTTATATGGCACAACTTTAACATCGGATATGTCGGCGAGATATCGGTTAACGATTATTTCCTGCTTGACATATGGGCCTAGCCATTCTATTTTCCTAGCATCAGCTATGCTGTTTTGAACCGTTGCGACCGTGAAAATCATGAGTAAGATTAGGATTAACGCCCCAAATTTTATCTTAAATGCGTATAAAAATCCCGGCTTCCGCTTATCTAAATAGACGAAGAGCAAGGATACGGCGGATAAAATGAATGCGCCGATTATGTAGATCTTCGTGTTATAGTCTATGTAACTCGTGAAAAACAGCGTAAAACCTATCCAAGCAGCGGCCAACGCGATCAATACCTCAATTACGTCTACCGGTATCCTGAAGAAACCCGTCCTAAGGAAGTCCGCTACCGAGGATAAAGCGGCTTTAACCAGAATTGTTAATGCAACTAGAATTGTTAACCTGATTCCTATAGCCGATAATATCGGCGGAATCAGGAGTATTAGAGCTGGCGAGGCCGAGATCACGCTTAAGGCCGGAGAGATATCTGAAGCAGAGATCGGTAGAAATGGAAGCAGGAATATTGAACCCAAGTTCTGTATCCCTAAATCAACTCCGCTTAGAGCGGCGGCCAAAGCCATCCCGAAGAGGCTATTTGCAAAGAGAAAAGTCCCTATCAGCGTCTTAGTTATCTGCCATGCCAAAAATCTGCTCTTGCTGAGTTTATAAGCCGAAAAATCTAGATCCCTTAACTCGATGTCTCCTGCTCTGCGATAAAACCTCGTGATAAAACTTAGAAACCAAAAGGTAAGAGATCGCCTATTGATAAAATCAAATCTAAAGAAGGCTATTATTGATAGAATTAATCCCCCGAGGATCGAGTAATAAAAAGGTCTGATAAACAGATCTCCAAATTCCCAAATATTCAAAGTGAACTGAATTGTCTGCCAAATAGCGATCGCTGCGGTGATGATGATCGCTACCAAGATTAAAGCTATTAAGCCAGGACCTCTCTTCCTAATTCTACGCATGGCTGAGATCTCTCCCGAGAGCCTTCTCGAACATTTTTCATCATCCGTCTTTTAAGCGTTCGGCATCTTTCCACAGATACTCAAAATATATTTTCGCTATCTTTGCCAGTCCTATATGATCTGACCAAATCGCAAGCGTCGGCTTCTTCTTCTCGCCTCTCAAAATTATTATAGCTTCTCTGGAATCCGCGATGATCCCTCCCCCGAAAAGCTGATCCCTAAACCGTACCTCGGCGTATTCACCTAGTCTCTTCGCGATACTCTTACTACAGGAACTTGATAGCATAATCTGGGCGGATCCTCCTTTGGCCCTGATCATGGTAAGCGTGGGGAGCAGTATATTGGCTAACTGCTTATTTATCCAAGGAGTTGCTATTTGAAGTTCTAAATCACAGTTTGAGAGGAGGTCTTTTAATTTTGATAGGACGTTGAGCTCACCCCTTAAAATCCATACGTCATGTCTTTCTCT
>QMUP01000073.1 GCA_003660635.1 Candidatus Wolframiiraptor sp. | reverse complement strand
TGAATTTCCTGTGAAAGGATTTTGAGAGCATTTCTCATTGGAAATATACTTTTTCCTAAGGAAAATGCGGAAAAACTTCACATGGTTCTTCACAAAAGTGAAAAACGATCTTGCCAAGAACCGGGCCCTAATCTCCCTCTGACCCCTCTATTTCCACTGGAAGCCTCGATCACAGCCGGCGCCCCTTTTTCCGTTAGAAAAATAAAATGGAGTGTAGCGTTGACGCTACTTTTCTAGTGAAGCCAGTTCTTTAGCGCATCTTCGTTATAATGAAAAGGGGCTACTTCTCTTGAAGTCAAATAAACGACCTGACATCGTCAAGGGGCTAGTTCATCAGAAATTTAGGGGTGAAGGGGATCCCCTCAGCGAGGTCTTTCAGAGGGCTCTGCGGAGACCTAGGATATTCAAGAACAGGGAAGTCATGAGATCTGACTATGTCCCCGACAGGCTTCCTCATAGAGACGAGCATATTCGGAGGCTTGGAGAGATCCTGGCTCCAGCCCTGAGCCTCTCTAGGCCCAGCAACGTCTTCATCTACGGAAAAACTGGGACCGGGAAGACGGCGGTGGTGAGATACGTATTTAAGAGATTTGAGGAGGTCGCCGAGAAGGAGAATCTTCCCCTCGCCTTTGCTTACGTGAACTGCAGGATCTCGGGAACCGAGTACAAGGCCTTGAGCGAGCTCTGTGGGGCCATCGGGGTGAGGGTTCCCTTCACAGGGTTGTCGAAGGCCGAGGTCTATAACAGGCTTAGGAAGGGGCTCAGGGAGAAGGGGTTACTGCTCGTGGCCTGCTTCGATGAGGTCGACGCGCTGGTGAAGTCCTATGGCGACAACCTCCTCTACGAATTGACTAGGATAAATGAGGGCATGGAGGGAGGCGGCTTATCCCTCGTGGGGACCTCGAATGACCTCCACTTCAAGGACTACCTCGACCCCAGGGTTCTCAGCAGCCTCAGCGAGGAAGAACTCGTATTCCACCCATACACGGCCATGGAGCTCGTGGACATCCTCAGCGAGAGAGCGGAGCTGGCCTTCCACGATGGAGCGGTTCCCCAAAATGTGATCAATTTATGCGCAGCCCTCGCCGCCGCCGAACATGGAGACGCGAGGAGGGCCATAGATCTGCTCAGGGTCGCGGCGGAGGTCGCGGAGAGGAATGGGGACGAGCGGGTCGAGGAGAGGCATGTAAGGATCGCCCAGAGCATAATCGAGCGGGGTAGGGTCTTCGAGGCCCTCTCCACGCTCCCCCTCCACAGCAAACTCGTCTTAACGTCCCTCCTCCTGCTCACGAAGAACGGCGTAAACGACCCCATCTCCGGGATGATCTACCAAACATATAGAGAGGTCTGCGGGCTCATCGGCGTCGAACCCCTCACGGATAGGCGGGTGAGCACCCTGATCTCGGAGCTCGATATGCTGGGGGTCGTGAAGAGCGACCTAGTCAACATGGGGAGGCGGGGTAGGACGAGGAAGATAGTCCTGCTTACCCCTCCTGATGAGGTGGAAGAGGTCATCGGAAGCGACGAAGTCCTCGCCTCCCTGCTGAACTACACGCCATCCATCGCCAGAAAATAGGGAACGCGATCCGGAGGCCACATCACAACCAATAAAAGACCAACAACGACAATCTCAAAGTGAATGGAGTTACTCGCCGGAATAGATGTCGGGACCACGGGCTGTAAAATCGCCGTCTATCGAGAGGACGGCGGCTGCGTCGCGAAGAAGCGACGGGAATACGGCGTCGAGTTCCCCGCCCCGGGTTGGGCCGAGCAGGATCCCACGCTTTGGTGGAATGCCCTCAGAACCTGTTTCAGAGAACTTTTCGCCGAGGGGATCAAACCCGAGGATATTCGGGCCATGGCCTTGAGCGCGCAGGCCCCAACCCTGATACCCGTTGACGCGGAGGGAAATCCCCTAACGAGGGCGATACTGTGGATGGACTCCAGGGCGGTCGAGGAGTCGCGGGAGCTGAGAAATCTGGGGCTCAACTGCTCAGACGCCACCTACTTCATGCCGAAGCTCCTCTGGCTGAAGAAGAATAGGCCGGAAATCCACGAAAGCTGCTCCAGATATCTCTGCGCGATGAGTTTCCTTAATCAGAGGCTCTGCGGCGAGGCGGTTACAGACTGGTACAGCGCGGCCATGGCCGGCTACGACGTCGAAAAAGGCAGATGGGATGAGGACCTGCTATCCGCGGTCGGGGTCGATGAGGAGTTGTTGCCGGAAGTCCGGAGACCCGGGGAGGTCTTGGGGACGTTATCTGGAGAGGCCTCGGAGGAGCTGGGTCTACCGCGGGACGTGGTCGTGGCCCTAGGCGGGGTAGACGGGGTCCTGGCCTCACTCGGGGTCGCCTGCCTCGAGGAGGGATCCGCCTACGAGATAACAGGCCATTCGACGGTCGTCGCCTCCCTGACTCGGAGGAGGATGCCCTATGGCCCCAACCTCCCGCTCATGCCATTCCTAATAGATGGCCTCTGGATAGCCGGCGGATTCACCTCCTCGACGGGCGCGATCCTCCGATGGTTCCGAGACAACTTCGGCGTCGATGAGGATTTGAGAGGTGTGGTAGGTGGAGGCGACTACGACCTCCTATGCTATGAGGCGTCACTCTGCCCTCCGGGAGCCGAGGGCCTCATCCTACTACCCTATTTCGCTGGTGAGCGGAGCCCGATCTGGGATCCTAAGGCGCGGGGAGTCTTATTCGGGATCACGCTCAAGCACGGGAGGAAGAATTTTGTGAGGTCTATTCTGGAGAGCTGCGGCTTCGCGATCCGGCACCTCATCGAGGACCTAGAGCTCAGGGGCGTCGAGGTCGAGGAACTCCGATCCTCTGGAGGGGGCTCAAAGAACCCGGTCTGGAGCAAGATAAAGGCCGACATCACAAACCTCAAGGTAATCACCTTCGAGGAGCCAGATGCAAGCCTACTCGGAGCCGCGATCCTCGCCGGAATGGCCGCGGGATTCTGGAATGATCTACGTAGAGCGTGTACCGAGATGGTTAGGGTTAAGGAGGTGTTCGAGCCTGATCCCGGGCTACGCCGCCTGTATGACCGGAGATTCGCGCTCTACAAGGTCTTATACGAGAGGCTGAAGGACCTATTCCCCGAACTCGGTGACGATGTGGATGAGGAGTAGGGCAGCGGTCCTGACGGAGCTGGAGAAGATAGAATTTAAGGAGATAACGATCCCGGATCTCGAAGCAGGAGAGGTCCTGATCAAGCTAAGGGCCTGCGCGCTGTGCGCAACCGACTACAAGGCTTACTCGAAGGGACATAAGATATTGAGGCCCCCAGTTGTCTTGGGCCACGAGATAGTAGGCGAGGTCGTGGAGGTAGCCGAGGATGTAGAAGGACTCTCGAAGGGCGATAGGCTCGCGATCGGCGGATACGCCCCATGCGGCGGATGCTATTACTGCCTACGGGGCCAATACACGCTCTGCGAAAACATGTTTAAGCCGATCGGTAAGTCACCCGATGGTTTACCGATCTTGGAGGGGATGATCTTCCCAGGAGGCTTCTCAGAGCTCATAAAGCTGCCGGAAAGGGTCGTGAAATTCAGCTCGGTAAAGCTCTCGGCGGGGATCTCAGACGACGAGGCCACGTTAATCGAGCCCCTCGCATGCGTCCTCAAGAGCATGAGGCTCGCGGAGATCACGAGATCCCAAAACGTCCTAATTATCGGTGGCGGGCCGATGGGGCTGCTACACCTCCTCGCGTGCAAGGCCTCCGGATGCGGGAAGATATTCGTCAGCGAGATCGACGAACAAAGGCTTGGGATCGCGGAGGATCTGGGAGCCCTCGGAGTCAATCCACGCGAACGCGGGGTCGCGGAATACATCAAATCACATACAGGCGGCAGAGGGGCGGATGTGGTCTTCGTCGACGTGCCCTCGATAAATGCCCTCTCCCAAGCATTCTCAGCCGTCAGAAAAGGCGGCGTAATCTGCCTCTTCGCGGGCTTCCCGCCGAGGGAGGCCGGAGCCAGCGTGGACGTCAACCTAATTCATTATTTTGATCTGAGGGTCGTCGGGAGCTTTGGCTATGACCCGGTATCCTTCGCGGAGTCGGCTGGGTTGCTGGAGGCCGGGAGGATCGACGTCAAGCCCCTGATAACCCATCGTATAAGGCTCGATGAGGTAGATGAGGGTTTCAGGCTCATGGCCGAGAAGGCCGCGTTGAAGATAATAGTCCGGGCCTAGCCGGGGAAATAACCTTATTCGGTGACGTGCCGCGTTATCGGTGACGGCGATTTGCAGAGGAGGCTGGCTAAAAGGCTCGTAGACGAGGCCGCGAGGAAAGGCTACACCCTGACTAAGCGCGCCCTAGAGCTCTTAGAATCCGTCGAAGACCCCTTAGAGGCATTAAACAAGGTGATAAAGCGGATCCAAACGCTGAAGACGAATTCCACCATAGTAGACGTCGCCGATGTTGAAAGGGTGATAGAGTTCTCTAGGGCTCCTCAGAAGGTGGAGGCGGCTACGGAGGCTGCCGCAGAGCCCCCACCCGAATTCGATGTAGTGGTCGATGAACGCTTCACGGCAGAGTATAGGATTAAGGGGGCGATCAACGAGTTTCAAGCGTATTTTAGAAGCAGATATGAGAAGCTGAAGAGGATCTTCGAGGAGAGGATCAGGGGGTTAATGGACTTAAAGTCCCTCCTGAAGCTGAGGGAGGGCCAGGAAGCATATGCCGCCGTCATGCTGTTTGAGAGGAGGGAGAGCGAGCGAGCCATATTCCTCACCGTCGATGACCCAACCGCCGAGGCCACGATAATAGTCCCAAAAACGGGGAACGAGAAACTATTCCACGCGGCGGAGCGGCTTCTACCGGATTCGATCTTCGCGGTTAAGGTTTGTAAACGCGGGGAATCCTTCATCGCGCGGGAGATACTTCTCCCAGATGTTCCCTCCTCTGGGTCGCAGGAGAGCTGGCCTTCGGGAGATGTGAATATCTGCTTGATCTCAGATCTACATGTTGGAAGCAAGAAGTTTAGGAGGGACTTATTTGAGAGGTTTCTCGATTGGATCAATCGGACGAGAGATGCGGAGGTAAAGAGGATACGCTTTCTGGTGATCGCAGGCGATCTAGTCGATGGGGTCGGAGTCTATCCAAATCAACACAACGAACTCGAAATAACATCAATTACCCAGCAGTTCGAGGAAGTGGCGAAACTAATCGCCGAGATACCCCCTAACATCAAGGTTATAATCGCGCCGGGAAATCACGAGCCGATTCAGCGAGCACTACCCCAACCACCACTTTCAGACGAATACAGGATGGTTCTTGAGAAGAGTGGACGCGACCTCATCTTCGTAGGAAACCCGGCGTGGCTCAGGATCGGAAACCGCCTGCTCTTAGTCTATCACGGCCAGGGGCTCGACGACGTAATCCAATTGATACCCGGTTTATCTCACAGCAACCTCGAGGAGAAAATCGGCGAGCTACTGGAGATAATGCTCAAGCACAGGCACCTCTGCCCGGTCTATGGCGAGAGCACGCCGATTCTCCCCCTAAAAGAAG
>QMUP01000072.1 GCA_003660635.1 Candidatus Wolframiiraptor sp. | reverse complement strand
TTGGCCGAGGGGGTGAAAAGGGTTGCTGAGAAACTGAACAAAGATGCCGCAGACTTCGCATGTCACGGAAAGGGCCTCGAAATGCCAGCGCACGATTCCAGGGGAACTGGGAAATCAATAGCAGTCCAATACGCCATAGGGAACCCGAGAGGCGCCTGCCACGTCCACCCAAGCTGGACCGCTATGTGGGACTTCTCCAGAAACGATATGGGATTAAAGGAATTTGGTCTCCCTGAGCCGCCGAAAGATAGGTTCCAAGAGACAGGAGTAAACCGTGGAAAGGCATTCAAGATAATAGTGAGCTTCGGGGAGCTCGCCGGCATCCTCGTGATATGTACTCAAGCAATCCACGGCACGGCGGAAGAAAACCTCAACCCCACGAGATTGTCGGCTCTGCTCTCCGCTTTAACGGGCTGGGATATCACGGCAAAGGAGCTATTGACTGTAGGTGAGCGGTCATATAATCTAAAGAGGTGCTTCAACGTCCGAGAGGGAGTATCGAGAAAGGATGATGAGCTGCCGAGGAGGCAGGTTGAGCCCTTGGCGAGTGGGCCGACGAAGGGAATTAAGGTGGAAAACTTGGAGGGAATGCTTGACGAGGTCTATGAAGCATTAGGATGGGATAAGAAGACGGGAATACCATCGAGGGAAAAACTTTCCGAGTTAGGATTACAAGACGTGGCGGAGATTGTCTGGAAGAAACAGCCCTAGATTTTTATCACCTTTTTAATTTTATTACCTAATCGTGCCACATAACATTATATTCAAGTTCCGATATATCCTCATCCCGAGAGATGAGCGAGAGGGTGCGAAAAATCCTCGTAGGTGTGATAAAGGGTGTCGCCGCGATATTGATAGTCCTCGGAGGATACCTTGCATATAATGTCATAACGACCTCTGGGGGGCCTCCGATATTTACGGCAGCGATCTCATTTCTCACCGTACTCCTCTTAGTCTTGGGCATCTTCGGGTTACTTAGCTGAATTTCCCCCAACACAACTTAAAGGATAAAATACGCCGCGTAGCCATGGATTTAGAGATGGGCCGGTAGATCAGCTGGGAGATCGCCCGCCTCGCACGCGGGAGGTCGCGGGTTCAAATCCCGCCCGGTCCACATCCAACCTTCTCCTTCTCACATCGAGGATCTGCCGATTATCCAAAACTCCGGGACCGCGGCTCTTTGAGTTAGGTTATTAAGTTGAATTCTCGACGTGAGGGATTAGGTTTGAGAGGTTGGAGGCGAAATCTGGAGGACGCGTGGAGCTCAAGCGGGAAGTCGGCTGGTTCAGCTCCTTCGCGATGGGCTATGGCGATGTCGGAGCCGACATATTCATCGCTCTTGGAATCGTAACCCTTTATGCCGGTGGAGCCGCGCCTCTAACCTTTCTGATAGCGGCCTTGATCTACGTGGCGATAGGCTTGGCTTACGCTGAGCTGGCTCCGACGTACCCCTACGCGGGTGGGGTACAGGTTTACACGATGAGAGCCTCTAATAGCTTAATGGGCTTCTTAGCTGGCTGGACGATCATGCTCTCCTACACGATAGATATCTCACTGTTTTCAGCGGCCTCAGCGGGCTATCTGAAATACCTGATCCCACAGGTCAAGGAGACGACGATCCAGGTCCTCGGATTATCTATTCCAAGTTTGGGGGTGATTGCCGCCGGATTAGTCGCAGTCTTGATCGCGATAAACTACATCGGGATAAAGTATTCCGCCGGAATGATCTCGGCTTTGGTCGCATTAGGACTATTGGTTCAGGCACTAATTCTGGGTCTGGGATTTGGGACCGCATTTGATCTGAAGCTCTTTCTGAACCAGATAGTGGATTTCGGAAATGCTAACCCGCTTCGAGAAGTAGAGTATATTGGATTCTTCGACGTGAAGCTCAGCAACCTCCTCTATGGCCTAACCTTGGCCATGGCCTCCTTCATAGGAATAGAGTCGATAGCGCAGGCGGCTGAGGAGACGAGGAGACCTCATAAGTGGATTCCCAAGGCTGCGAAACTCTGTGTAATAGCGGTCCCACTTTCCGTCATCCTCTTCAGCGTACTCTCGATCGGAGTCCTCGACTGGAGAGTCCTAGGATCAGCCTATGAAAACCCGATCGCGGTTCTGGTGAGCCGCTTCCCGGGAGTTGGAAAAACACTCTCACTCATCGTCTCATTCACGGCCTTTATACTCTGCTTGGCTTCGGCAAACACGGGTGTGATAGGGGTCTCGAGGCTGACCGCGAGCATGGGGAAATTTAACCTGTTTCCAAGCTGGTTTTATCACATCCATCCGAGATATAGGACCCCTACGAGGACGATCCTCGTCTTCGGATTGATCAGCCTCCTACTGACTCTCCCCGGGGATATCCCCTTTTTAGCAAGCCTCTATAATTTCGGCGCCTCTTTTAGCTATCTACTGCTCATGGCAAGCCTCCTGGCGTTGAGGACTCGGGATCGGGAGGTATATAGACCTTGGAAGATCCCGTTTTCGATAAAGCTGAAGGTGAGAGAAGAACTCATCGAACTTCCCATAATAGGAATAATAGGGCTCATCGGGGTCGCGGCCATCTGGATTCTCATAATCATTCTAAACCCCGCTGGGAGATTCTTCGGCTTCCTTTGGGTCGCGGCCGGCCTCCTCTTTTACACGCTATTTAGGAAAATACATCATAGAAAATTGATCAGCCGAGAAGAAGGTAACCTAGTAATCCCGGCAGGATATAGGATGAGGCTCGCGGTCTTGATGAGGCCTTCAGAGAACCCGGAAGTCGTGAGGAAATCTATCCTGAGAGCCCTCGACAAAAGGTTCGCAATAAAATTGATGAGCATAATAGACTTCCCGAAAAAGGTCGTCGACAACCATACCAAAGAGGAACTCGATGCTTTGAAGGAGAAACTCGAAGAGGAGTTGTCAGCGTTGGCCCGAGAATTGAGAGCGGATGGATTTGATGTGATATACTCGGTTAAGTTCGGGGATTTCTCGGAGGTCCTCGAAGAAGAGGTCGAGAAGGGAGAGGTAGATTTCATAGCCTATATTGTCAGGGGATTTGACAAAGCCGCCTTTGAGAAGGGTATGGATGAGAAAGTTCGATCCTTCATGTCTAGGCACCCCGGCAAAATAATGCTCCTCAAACGGGTGGTCTGACGAGGTTCCACGGCGGACGTTTAGTACTTAAGTAACCGATAGCCTCTCCGAGTCTTGATGATGGCGTCCAATAAAGGTGGGATTAGAGCCCTCCTCCACATCTTCGTCGAATCTAATCAACTCGAAAAAGTCAGCAGGGAGATAACGAGACTTCCAGAGACTGTAGACGTCTATGAGGTTACAGGCGAATTCGATATAGTCGCGATAGTTGTTACCAAGAGTATAGATGACTTCAGAAACTTCCTCAAGGACAAGATCCTTAAGATCCCGGGGGTTAAGAGCACGGTCACCTCCATAGTCTTACATACATATAAGCGGGATGGCGTCGAGACCGGGGAATAGCAACAGGGTTATTTAGGAGTTAGGACGCCCTTAATCGAATGACCTCAAGTGAAGAGGGTGGATTATATAGGTCTAGGCTCGGAAAGGAGATGGATGAGGACGCGTTAAACTACCTCTCATCGCTGAGAGATGATGAGGAAATATTCTTGGAGGACATCGAGGGAACCGAGGCACATGTGATAATGCTCTACGAGCAGGGAATAATCTCCAAGGAAGAAGCGCGTCAGATACTCCGAGCCCTTGAAGACCTAAAGAAAGAGGCAACCGAGGGAAGGGTCGAGCTACGGGGAGGATTCGAGGATATTCACGAGCTAATAGAGTCATATATTATATCTCGCGTTGGGAGGGAAATTGGGGGGAAACTCCATAGCGGGAGATCGAGAAACGATCAAGTCGCCCTAGATATCAGGCTTAGGGTGCGAAAGTATCTTCTAGAAATTTGGAGAGAGACCTTAGCCCTGGGGAATGCGCTTCTTTCGAGAGCTGAAGAACAAAGGGAAACCATGATTATTCATTACACACACCTGCAACACGCGCAGGTGGGATACGTATCCCATTATTTACTAGCCCATTTAGATCACCTATTGAGGGATCTGGAACGGATAAAAGCCTGCTACCACAGGACAAATAGATGCCCCCTAGGAGCATGCGCCATCGCCGGATCGACGCTCCCATTAAACAGAGATAGAGTAGCGGAACTCTTGGGCTTCGAAGATCTCGTTGAGAACTCGATCGACGCCGTAAGTTCGAGGGACTTCGCTCTAGAAGCGGTCGCCATCACCGCGATAATGATGACCAATCTAAGCAGGATCGCCGAGGATCTGATAATCTGGTCTTCAAGCGAATTTGGATACATCGAACTCCCAGATGAACTAGCATCTCCTTCAAGCGTAATGCCTCACAAAAAGAATCCCTGTGTTTTGGAATTATTGAGGGCGAAATCCGGGAGGGTAATCGGTTTACTAACCGGGCTCCTAGCGATGATGAAGGGGATACCAACGGGATATAACCGCGATCTACAAGAAGCCAAGAAACCCCTATGGGAAGCCCTGAGGGAAACCAGAGACTCCGTTAAGATCCTTACGAAGGTGATTGAAGGGATAAGCTTCAGGAAAGACCGGATGTTAGAATCCATTTCGGGGAGCTATGCGCCGGCCATAGAACTCGTTGAAGCGCTAATAAAATACTCAAAGCTCCCACTAAGGGATGCGCATAAACTCGTAGGATCCCTAGTTAGAAGACTCCACGAGCAAAAGAAAGCTCTCAAAGACTCCGATCCAAGCATATTAAACGAGCTTTCCCAAGAGATTTTAGGAAAAGAGGTAACTCTCCCGGAGGATGTCTTTAAAGAGGTGGTGAACCCAATGGAAGTAGCTAAGACCCGGAAAACCGCTGGAGCTTCAACTCCCAAAGAGATCGAGAAAATGATCAACGACCGGAAGAAGAGGCTTGGAGAGGTCGCCGGGGAATTCGAGGGAAATCTTAAAAATTTATTGAAATCCAAGGAAAAAATCGAAGAATCTATTTCGATGCTTATAAGCGGGCCTTAGGATTCAAGTTTATTAGAGGCGTAACATCGGGTTTATTGAGGATTATGAGCGGAGAGAAGGTCGTACTCGCGTACTCGGGTGGCCTGGACTCAACCCTGATAGCGATCCTCCTGAGGGAGCATTACGGCTTCAAGGATGTCGTCGCCGTCCTAGTCGATGTTGGGCAGGGAGATGAGGAGATAAAGCTCGCGAAGGAGAGAGCTGAGAAACTTGGGGTGGATCTGAGGTTCATCGACGGAAAAGAGGAATTCGTGAAAGAATACGTCCACAGATGCATCAAGGCAAACGGCAGCTACGAAGGATATCCAATCGGAACATCGATGAGCAGGGTGTTAATAGGGTTGAAAGCGGCCGAGATCGCGGTCAAAGAGGGGATAGACAGCGTAGCCCACGGAGCCACAGGAAAAGGGAATGACCAATTCAGATTAGAGGTCGCGTTCAAATACGTTGGACCCCACCTCAAGGTGATAGCGCCCGTCAGAGAACTCAACCTCACGAGAACCCAGGAA
>QMUP01000071.1 GCA_003660635.1 Candidatus Wolframiiraptor sp. | reverse complement strand
TTACCCGGTGTCGCTGGAAGAGATTCCATATTCAATAATCATGGATTTAACATGATTGGCCATCCGAGAGCGAGGGCTGGGATCCTTGATGGTAATCCCATCCATGAAGATATGATGGAGTTTATGGGGAGAGCTAAGCTAGATTTTATCGTCAACGTCACGATAAACAAAGAGAAAAAGATCACAGGGATATTCACCGGCCACCCCGTGAAAGCACACTTGAGAGGCGTTGAGTTCTTAGATCGCCACGTTAAGGTGCCAGTTAAGGGAGAGGCGGACATAGTGATAACCACGAATGGCGGATACCCATTGGATAGAGATGTCTATCAGGCTGTGAAAGGGATGGATACCGCCGCTTCCGTTGTGAGGGAGGGTGGAGTCATAATAATAGCGTCGGAGTGCAGGGATGGGCTTGGAGGACATGAGGAATTCCTGAAGCTCGTTAAGGGGGCCGAGGATGTAGATGAGATCCTCAGGAGAATTAGGGAGAACGAGCCCATCTACGATCAATGGGAGGCGCAGATTCTGGCCCGAATTCTAAAGAAGGCCAAGGTAATCCTCGTAAGCGACTTCATATCAGAGAAAGTAGCCGGAGACCTCTTACTAGAACGCGTTGGAAATATTGAAGAGGCTTTGGAACTCGCTTACACGATCCTAGGCAAGAGAGACGTCAGAACGATAGTAATTCCAGAGGGACCGTATGTCATACCTATCAGGGCGGGTGGCAAGTAATTGGATTCCTATACGGAAAATGATTGCCGTATCAAGTGCGGGAAGCCGCTGAGAAACTACTGATTTCGTTAAAATGTTAATAAACGACAAAAATGTGTAACGAGCAAGATGGGAAGCGTCGATTTCGCGGCTCTCGAGAAGGCGAGGAGGGAATATCTGGAAAAGATCATGAAACTCTTCCCCTATGATGGCTTTAACCTGGAGAAATGGGAGGAGTTAAAGAGGCTGGTTTACAAGCCGTTGCCCTTGAATGTCGATGTAATAGTCGATGACTGCACCCTTCGAGAGGGATTGCAGATGGCGGGGTTATTGACCCCGAGGCCCGAGGAATACCTCAAGATAGCGTTGATGCTTAGGGATATCGGCGTTGAGAGGCTTGAGACCCTGATCTACGCGAAGTCCGATAAGGAGTCGATTAAGCTTATGCAGGATCACGGGCTGGGAGAGATGCTCGCGGCTTGGTGCAGGGCGGATAAGAGGGATATAGATGAGGCGATTAGACTCGATTTCAAACAAGTTGGGATTTCACATCCCGTCTCATATATTCACTTTTCCAAGTGGCCCTCGATGAACCTTGAGGACCTAGTCGACAGAGTCGTGGATGCCGTGTCCTATGCGGTGGATCACGGGATGAGGGTCTTCGTTCATGGCGAGGATAGCACGAGGGCGGATTGGGAATTCGAGAAAGCTTTCATCAACGCTGTTGCGGAAGCCGGGGCGGAGGTCTATAGGATCTGCGATACGATCGGATGCGGGCTCTCGGATTCTAGGGCCCCTCTTCCAAGGGGGATTCCGGAGAAGGTTAAGAGGATAAAAAGGGAGACGAAGATCCCATATATTGAGATCCACGCCCACGATGACCTTGGAAACGCCGTCGAGAACACGATGGCCACGATACGCGCCGCGGACGGGCTCTATGACAAGGTCTATGTGAGCACGACCTTCCTCGGATTAGGTGATAGAGCTGGAAACGCCGAGACCGAGAAGATCATCATGAATTGCTACATGCATTATGATTTGAGGAAGTGGAACCTCAAGCCCTTGAGACAGCTTGCGCTCTATATCGCGTCCTCTCTTGGTTATCATCTCCCCGTAAACAAGGCCATAGTCGGAGACGCCGCATTCGCCCACGAATCAGGCATACATCTACATGGGATCTCGAAGCTCCCATTAACCTATGAGACATTCCCGCCGGAGCTCGTCGGCCAGAAGAGATCAATAGTGATAGGCAGGAGGTCGGGAAAGCATGGGATAAAGCTTAAGCTAGAGGAGGTTCTCGGGAGAAAGGTTGATGACAACGATCCGAGACTCATGAACCTGATTGAGCTAATATCCTACGAATTCTCGACCAGAGATCGGAGATACCCGATAGGAGAACAGGAATTCAAGCTCCTCGCGAGAAGAGCTGGATTCGAGACTTAACAAAACACACCGTAACCTCATCATATTTTGAAGTCAGCATCAGGATCTAGTGGGAAGAGGGGTCTTCGTAAGTTCTTGTATTCGAAGGTCTCTAAGTGTGGAGACGCCGCGCCCGGGCCATGGACTATTATGATCCTCTTCGCGAAGGGCTCGTATGCGGCTCGAAAACTCATGGGCGACTTGACGACCACTATCTTCGCTTCCCTTGGCTCGAGGCCAACGCTCCTATAAAGTGCCGGATCGTGGCCTGGAGCACGCTTCTCGCAGAGGACTATGTTGATGTTCCCCACTTCTAGTACCGCCGTTCGACCCATGTCTCCCACAAATCCCTTCATGGATGGGCCTTCGACGACGAACTTGCCGTCAGCAATCCTCCTAACCACGCCGGTCACCTTAACGGGCTTGTTCCAGATCGTCCCTATTTTTCCGCCGACCTCGAGTGTGATTGTCTTTCCGACGCCAGCCTTAACGCACTCCTCAACGGCCTCCGGATCAACTATTGTCAACAGAGCTTTTCCACGCAGTTTGTCGCGTCTCTTCAAGAGCTCTATCAATATCGCCGTGCTATCTCCGGGCGCACCAGAATTGGTCGCATCAGACCAGTCGGATAACACCACGGGCCCGCCCTCGATCTTCAATGCCAGCTCCACGGCCTCGGCCGGCGACGGCTCCTTCCTTGGGAGGAATTCGTGGCGTTTCTCCCAGATCCCTCTCGCGAGCTCATCAGCTATTCTCTGAGCTAGCTCCGGGTCGTCGTCCGTAACCGCTACAACGCTCCAGCCGAGTTCAGGCGAATCCACATAAGGGTTTTCAGGGAAGATCGAAACCGAAAGCACGTCATCCCTTTCCTCATATTCTTCAGCTTTCTTGAAGAATTCCCCCAACGGGCCTTCTGGAACCCTTAAATCGCCCATGGCTATCATCGGGAGCTTCCTCCATCGGATTACGGGTTTGACCTCCCCCCTAATCGTGGCGAAAAGTATCTTCGCCGCCTTATACCCTGTTTCGAGCAAATCTACGTGGGGTTCGGTGTGATATGCCGTTAACGCGTTGACGCATTTGATTATCCTGTTCGTGATGTTTCCGTGATGGTCGAAGGCCACGGATATCGGTATCTCCCAGCCCCACTCCTTCCTTATGTCTTCCAGCAATGCCCCCTCGACATCGTATTCATCTTCAGCCGACATCGCCCCATGCAGAGATAGCAGTATGCCGTCTATTTTTCCCACCCTTCGAAGCTCCTCTAAGAACCGACTTCTCAGAAAATGATGAGCCTCTCGATCAATATATCCACCCGGCCAAGCACACGCCCTCATCGTGGGTGCGAGTTCAACATCTTCTTCCTCAGCGGCCTTTATGAAGCCGCCTAGCTCCCCGATCCCTCTGAACCTGTTTAGAATTTCATCTCCATAGAATATCCCCATGGCCTCAAAATCTTTTAAAGTGGTTTTCAGCGGGTTGAATCCATCGGTTTCAAACCAAAGTTGTCCTATTGCTACCCTCATTCCTCGAGAAAGCCATTACAGGGGAGATTAAAAGAATTTAATTTGGAGAACCGCGTTTCATCGCTTGAATAACAGCCTCTTCGCCTCTTTCCCGGCCTCTAAGCACCAATTTGAGATGATTTCAACATCCGTGCCTATGCAGAAATCCTTTACGCCTAAGTCTATGTACCGCTTCATGTCCTTGACGTCGCATTCAATCCTCGGCCTCACTCCGAAATCTAAGGCGGTCTTGATCACTTTTATCTCAGCTTCTCTAACCTTGGGGTGAGCGAGTTCCCCGGGATGACCTATGCTTATCGAGTAGTCTCCTGGACCGAATTGAACCATGTCTATTCCCTCGACTGAGAGGATCTCCTCCAAATTTTCGACTGCGGTCTTTCGTTCAATCATCACCGCGATGACTATCTCGTTAAGATATCGCGTATAATCCTTTATCGGAATCTGCTTTCCTTCGTGTAGGAACACGTATCCGGCGACCCGCCAGAGACCAAACCCATTTACCCCCTTCGGCTCAGTTTTAACAGCGCGAACACATTCCTCGGCATCTTCGGCGTCGAAAAGATCCGCGAAGAGAATCGCATGAAATCCCGAAGAAATCGCTTTCTGTGCCAAGTATGCCCTTGGTTCTAAATCGACTTTTATCATTAGAGATAAGTCAACCGCATCCGCGGCACGCGCCATATTTTCTAGGGTGAAGAGATCGTATGGTGCGTAGGTGCTGGTGAACTCCACGTAATCGAAGACTCCGGTGTTGCCGATGACTTCGATTATTCCAGGCCATGTCGTGTGGATATGCGTTCCAAGCGTAGGTTCATCCTTCTTAAGGAGCTCCCTCAGTTTATTTCTCAACATATAGTATCATTTAAGATTCGTCATTCACATGATATAAGTGTGAGTGCTATGAGGTAAGCTGCATCGAGAAGTTAAAGTAATATTTCGCGGACTTGATGAAAGAGTCAGTTTCTAGGTTGGAGTGATGTGTGATGGCAAAGAAGGCGGCGTTAATCCGCGGAGATGGCGTTGGCCCCGAACTCGCCGAGGCGGCGTTGAAGGTTTGGGAAGCCGTTGGAAGTGAGGTGGAGATAATCCCAGTTGATGCGGGTTATGAGTGGTGGCTTAAGCACGGCGGAGATTCTCTGATCCCGAAGGAAACTTGGGATGTACTCCACGAAGTTGACGCGGTCTTAAAGGCCCCCACAACGACGCCCCCGGATATCAAGCATCTGAAGAGCGTCGCCGTAAGCATTAGGCAGGTATTTGATCTCTACGCGAATATTAGGCCGATAAAGACTATCGGCGGCTTGAAGGGGAGGCTCGGGCCAGTTGACTTCATCTGCGTCAGGGAGGCCACTGAAGGACTGTATACGGGGATAGATATCAGGATAACTCCGGATGTGGCGATAGCTATCAGGAAGATATCGAAGAGGCAGTCGAGGAGGGTTGCTCGTAAGGCGTTTGAACTCGCGAGGGAGAATGATTGGAGTAGGGTGATCGTGGTCACGAAGAGGAATATCATGAAGGAATGTGACGGCGTATTCGTCGAGGCCGTGGAGGAAGTTTCAAAGGATTTCCCGGGCATAACTTGGGAAGAATACTTCATAGATAATATGGCCCAGCAGCTCCTCAAGAATCATCAGAGATTCAATCAATCCATAATCTTGGGATCAAACCTGTTCATGGACATAGTCAGCGAGGAGGCCGCGGCGCTGATCGCGAGCATCGGGATGGTTTACTCGGCGAACATGGGAGACGATTACGCCATGTTTGAGCCAGCGCATGGAAGCGCGCCGAAGTACAAGGGCATGAATAAGGTCAACCCCACCGCGACCATACTCTCCATGGCGTGGATGCTGGGATATCTGGGGGAGAAAGATAAGATGGACGCGATCTTCAAGGC
>QMUP01000070.1 GCA_003660635.1 Candidatus Wolframiiraptor sp. | reverse complement strand
TATTGCCCGCTAGCAAAAAGCGTCAAAAAGTTAGAAGAGATTTCTCGATAACGGTGGATGCGAGGAGAGACGCCTCTTTTGAAGCCGACTATTTTTCCTCTTCCTTAGCGGAGTTGCTTTCTCCCGAAGCCTCTCTTTTCTTTATAGGCTTCTCTTCAACTTCTTTAACCGGCTTTATTATTATCGCGCCATTCCCATAGTCTACCTCTACCTGGTCACCTTCCTTTAGACCCAGCTCCGACGCAACCTCACTAGGTATTGTAACACGCCTCCCTGACAACACCTTTTGAACTCTCTTTTCCCCATTCCCCTCCACAGGAGCCTCGCCGGGCCTCGCCGCGCGTCTCATGAACCTCCTAGACAATAGAGCATAAATTCCCACTCCGGCGATGACCGCCGCTGTCTGGGCGAAGAGCAAGTTCTTTGTCAGCGAGCTCTCGCCCAAAGTTGCTTGATAGATCCTGTTCAGCTCTCCGTAATCTCGTTCTAAATCCGCTATCTTCTGCCTTAGACTGGCTGCCTCGGCGATCAAGTCGTTATGCCTCGACTGCAGATCTTCATGCCTTGATTTCAGGTCGAGATACATGGCCTTATACGTATTGAGCTCTGAAAGGGTGGTCTGATAATCGCTTAATAGGGACTGATATCTTTCCTCAAGGTTACCGTAATTTTTCGTTAGCATCTCGTATTTTGACCGCAGTTTTTCAAGTTCTATGACTGTGGCCTGATGCTCGTCTTCGAGGGCTTGATAGCTCTTTTCTAAGCTCTGATAATCCTCGTTAAGCGATTCTAGCTCGACCTCAGCTTGCTGATACTTCTCCGTTAAGGAGGAATAACTCGACAATAAATCTTCATAAGATTCTTGAAGCTCCTTTAACGCCTCCTCCTTCTCCTGCAACTGATCCTTCAACTGGTTAACCTCATTTTTTAGATCATTTATCTCGTCTTCGAGGTCATCAATCTCGGATTCGAGTTCTTGGTAAGTTTGGCTTCTAACTATCGCCATATACCATTCATAGCTTAAAGTCTTCTCCGTATCGTTAACAGTGTAATAGAGTTGAAGTTCCGATCGCACATATGGATCCCTAGGACGCGCGTCCGGGATACATACTTGGATTGTTTTAGATTTTGTCCAACCTACCTCCACGGAGTCCTCGCTAATTATGGTCTGGCTGTAAAGCGGATTTGCTGAAGAATCGGCGTGATAATAGAGTGTTAAGACCACGGTTAGGTCTGTTAAATTTTCTGAGGTCTTCATCCAGAAGGTTATTGTATAACAGGACCCGATCTTCATCTCGATCGGATAATCCATCCTGACTTCGACGTCATCCTCGACCACCGAATAGCCGTAGGCCGACACGGAGCCCGCTGCCATCGCTAAAAGGAGGACGCCCAGCCAACACAAGGCAAGCCATTTACGGATTAGCATCTCTATGGAGATGGTTCTCGGATCCTTCTAATAAATCGATCGATACCATCTCGCTACAGTAAAATGCATCGGCAATGTAGCTTGAAAATGAATTTGCGGGAATTCGTCATCAACCTTCGACAGCAAAGATTTTACTAGGCCGAGTTCATAAAGAGTTAGTGACGACGTTTGCCTGCTTTAAGGGGTCTTAAGCCTAAGGCGACACTGATACTGGAAAAAGACGGCGTCGAGATAATTGATGAAAAAACCGCCGGGCTTCTCCTCCTGATCCAAAGGACCGGATCCATCTTAACAGCATCAAAGATCTTAGGATTAGCCTACTCTCGCGCGTGGGAGGCTATCGCGAGGATAGAGAGATCTCTTAAGCTTAAGATCGTTGAGGCGAAGAGAGGAGGTAGAAGTGGGGGAGGCGCCAAACTGACGAAGCACGGCGAGAAAATCCTACAATTCTATCTCAGTGAGTACCATAGGCTACTTCATAGGAGTTTGGTGATTAGGAGGGGTGGCGTTGAAGCGCCAGAACTGATCTACGCGGGGAGCAATGATCTACTCCTAGAACATATTTTCGGAACTATGAGGAGAAAAGGAATTGAGCTAATAGAGGCCGCTTGGATAGGCTCTTCCGGCGGATTATCATCTCTAATGCTCAGAGAAGCCGATCTCGCAGGGCTCCATCTCTACGACCCCAGTACCGGCGAATACAACACCCCTTTCCTGCAGAGGTACTGGCTTGAGGATCAAGTAGTCTTAGTCAGGGGATATTATAGAGAACTCGGATTCGCTTCTCGAATAGACCTCGACGACCCCTTAAGCTCCCTAATCAACGGAGAACTCAAGATCATAAATAGGAACTTAGGATCTGGGACCAGAATATTCCTGGACCATCTCATTAAAGAGGCAGCGGAACGACTTGGGTTAAGCTTCCGAGAAGCCGTGAAGGGGATTAGGGGATACGGAGAGGAAGTCAATACCCACATGGAAGTCGTCAGAGCCATCGCGATGGGCAAGGCGGATGTCGGGCTAACCCTTAGATGGGCTGCAGAGAAACACGGTCTCAGATTTAAACCCCTTAAATGGGAGAGATTCGATTTCGCGATCCCCGTGGACAAACTCGCGAAAAAACCCGTAAAGAAATTCCTGGAAATCCTGAAGTCAGAGGAGCTGAAAAATCTAGCCAACAAACTAACTGGCTATAGGATCCCCGAAGAAGCTGGCGAAATCGTTTACAAGCCTTCGGGATGACGTTATTCGTTATCCGATAACGAAAAATTATTTATACGACATCCTCTGTAGGAAGCGTGAACATGAAGTATGGGAGAGCGATATTTCTGATGCTACTCTCAGCGGTGATTATCGTTTGCCTGGTAGTTGGGCATAATCTTCTTATACCTGTGGAGCCCGTTCAGCTGAAGATTTTCTGCGCTGGTTCTCTGGCAATCCCCTTGGAAAGGGTGGCTGAATCCTTCGAGTTAGAGAATCCTGGAGTTGATGTCATAATAGAGCCTTCGGGAAGCGTCTTAGCGATCAGAAAGATAATTGAGCTTGATAGAGAGGCGGATATACTCGCCGTCGCCGACTATAGGCTTATACCAAAGCTTATGATGCCCGGTCACGCGGACTTCTATGTCTCTTTCGCATCAAATAAGATGGTGCTCGCCTACACCGATAAGAGCAAATATTCGGATGAAATTAATCAGGACAATTGGTTCCAGATACTCATGCGCGCCGACGTGAAATATGGATTCTCGAATCCAAATGATGATCCTTGTGGATATAGGTCGCTTATGGTCTTCGCGTTAGCAGAGAAATACTATCAAGAAGGGGGATTATTTAAGAAATTAATTGCGGATAAATCAAACCTATTCTTTAATCAATCTGATGGAGAGTTTTTCATATACGTCCCCGCCGACTTCGCCCCCAAATCTGGTTCAAATCTCGTTATTAGGTCGAAATCCGTTGACTTAATAGCCCTCCTCGAGACAGGGGCTCTTGATTACGCCTTCGAGTATAAGAGCGTCGCCATACAACATGGATTGAAATATGTGGAGCTTCCGGCCGAGGTAGACCTAAGTGACCTGAGACTAGACGAACTCTATCAAAAAATTCATGTCTATCTATTCTATAAAACTGAAAAACAGAGAGAGATCGTCGGCCAATCCATCGTGTATGGGCTGACTATACCGAGATGCTGCCAGAATAAGGAGCTGGCCATCAGGTTCGTGAACTTCTTGTTGAGTGACGCCGGGAGAGAGATATTCGATGAAAGCGGTCAACCATTCTTAGAGAAAATCGAGGTCTCCGGTGAGGTTCCGAATGGAATTGAGTTGGGGTGATTAGATGAAGAGAGTTGAGGGATTATTTCTGACATTTTCCGCTGTCGGATCGATAATAATCCTCATTTTATTGATTCCAATGGTATTGGCGCCTTTGATGACGAATCCATCACAATTAGCCGAAGCGATAACCGATCCCGAGATCTTAGGGGCTCTCTACGTCACGTTCAGCGCCGCCACCATGGCGACCCTCATAGCTTTGGTATTTGGTGTGCCGTTGGCTTATGTCATGGCTAGGCGGGAGTTCGCCTTTAAGGGTATATTGGAGTCGATCCTGAATATTCCTTTAACGATTCCTCATAGCGTGGCGGGTATACTCGTCCTCTTAGCGTATCATTCTAGAACGCAGATAGGTTCCCTTCTGAGTAATCTGGGAATAGTGGTTGAGGATACTATATGGGGGATAACTCTTGCCATGCTCTTCGTGAGTTCACCTATTCTGATAAGCTCAGCCAAGGCCGGATTCTCTATGATAGACGAAAACTTAGAATACGTTGCGAGGACCTTGGGGGCAAATCACTACAAGACCTTCTTTACCGTAACCTTGCCCCTCGCGCTTAGGGCGATAGCCTCAGGAGCGATATTAACTTGGACGCGGTCGGTGAGCGAGGTAGGCGCGTTACTCATAGTCGCTCCATATCCTAGATCGATAGCCCTTCTCGTGATCCAGAGATTTGAAGCCTTTGGACTCTCATCAGCGCTCCCGATAACCGTAATTCTACTTGGAATAAGTCTGGTAATAGTCCTGATCACGACGCGCATATTAAGGAGGTGAGAGACCTATGTCGGCGGAACCGCTGCTGATCGTGCGATCTCTCTCGAAGAGCTGGAAGGAGTTTAGAATAAAGGACGTGAATTTAGATGTTAGGCGGGGAGAATACTTTGTCGTCATGGGGCCCACTGGTGCGGGGAAAACGATCCTCCTCCAGCTCATCGCGGGTATACATTATCCTGACGCGGGGAGGGTATTCCTCGATGGTGTGGACGTCACATACCTTGCACCTGAAAAGAGATCTATCGGATATGTCCCCCAGAACTACGCCCTTTTTCCTCATATGTCCGTGAGGGACAACATAGCTTATGGCCTCAGGGTCAGGGGGTATTCTAAAGCTGAGATAGATGCCGCCGTTAGGGAGCTATCGAAAGAACTCGGTGTAGATGATTTACTCGACAGGAAGATTTCGACTTTAAGCGGTGGAGAACAACAGAGGGTGGCTTTGGCTCGGGCATTGGCTATTAAACCGAGGTTGCTTTTATTAGATGAACCTCTTAGCGCATTAGATTCTGTGACTAGGGAGGAGACTAGGGAATATCTCAAGGAGATTAGGAAGACGCTCGGTTTCACAGCGATTCACGTGACCCATGACTTCATCGAGGCGGCCGATTTGGGAGATAGGATGGCCGTCATGTTTAATGGAGAAATACTCCAAATTGGGGAGCCGAGCGAGGTGATGAATAGACCGAGAAACAAGTTGATAGCCTCTTTCACGGGATTTAAGAACATATTCAAAGGCGTGGTGACAAATAGAATTGGGAGTTTGGCCGAAATCGATGTCAGGGGGACGAAGATCTATGCTGTTACCGAGAGGACCGGGGAGGTAACGGTTGCCATAAGACCCGAGAGTATAATCGTGACCCTTGAATCCGTCAAGATGAGCGCTAGAAACCTCCTCGAGGGCGTGATTCAGGAGATCTCTGAAATCCCGCCCTTCATTTCCCTCAAAGTCGACGCCGGCATTCCTCTAACCGTGTATCTCACCCGAAATGCGGTGGAGGATCTGAACCTGAAGTCGGGGAAGAAGATTTATTT
>QMUP01000069.1 GCA_003660635.1 Candidatus Wolframiiraptor sp. | reverse complement strand
GCATCCAGCCCGGATGATCCCTCAAGTTTATCTCGGGATGCTCCTCGATCGTCACTATCTTGAAGTTCTTTGGGAGCTGGAGGAGTATCGCGTTCAATAGGCTCGTCTTACCGCTCCCCGTTAGCCCCGCGATTATCAGATTAGATTTCAGCTCCGCCGCGAGCCAAAGGAATGCGGCGATCTCGGAGCTCAGGGTGCCCATCCTTATGAGCCTCGGGAGAGTGTAGGGTTTCCTCGGGAACTTCCTCACCGTGAGGCTTGAGTGGAGTGAGACCTCTCCCCTCAATACGCCGGCAACTCTATCGAAGTTCGGTGTTAGGATCTCGACGACGGGATTAGCGGGAGTAATCGACCCGCCAGATCGCTCGATGACTAATCTAACCAGCCTATCGAGTTCCTCGTCTGATTCTATTACCACGTTGCTGTTTATCCACTCATAATGCGGCGCGAGTCTGTGGATGAGCCTGACGGGTCCGGGCATGGTGATCGTGAAGTCTTCTATGTTCTCGTCGAGCATGAAGACGTGGAGTTTCGAGAAACCTTTCAACTCCCTAGTCAGATAATATCTAAACGCATATCCCTCTTCATCGGATAACTTCTTGGAAAACTTCTCGATCAACTTCTCAACGTCAACACCCTTCTTCACGTACTCCTTGAACGCCTCATCGAGCGCCTTCTTCACGCGTTCATCCGGTTCTGGTTCTTCAACTTCATAGAGTAAGCCATCCTTAATCTGCCTAAGCCTGATCACGGCGTCGCCGACCATATACTCCACGACGACTCTTCCCTCGCCCCCTTCCTCGGTCTTCTCCACCCCGCTCACCCCGACGATACAGAGGTAGAGAATAGAAAAATGAGCGGCTTAGATTTTCTCCTCAGTCTGACCATCCGCATCCCCACATATTAACCCTAATCACTCAAACCTCACTTCCATCCAGGCGCCGCTGTCAAAGCGGAGGAGGACCGAAGAAGGGGTGGATGAAAACGTCGCGTTAACCACCGCATATTCCCTAGGCCTAATCGTCACCCCGATATCCCTCGACTCGCCGCCGCTCCAAGCCTCCAAAACCTTAATCGATTCCGAATGCGGATTATAGAGATAGATCTTAACGGATGAGCCCTCCCTAAACGCGGTTATGAGGGTCGGCCTCAACCAAGGCTTAGACTCAGGAGGAGAAACCGTGGGCAAAGCATAAACCAAGATAAACGCAACCGCAATAGAAACACCCAACAAAATCAAAGCAGAAAGAAGTTCACTCAAACCTAAGCATCCTTTCTTCAAGCCCGGCCCCCAAGGAAACTGGCTGCTTAATGATTATTTAAAAGCTTTCAGGAACATCCTCGGGAAGGGATAGGTTTTGGTCGAGCGTAGTCGGGACTGGATTAGACAGGCTAGAAGAGATCTCGAAGCAGCGGAGCATCAGCTCGCTGGGGGATTCTATGAGTGGGCGTGCTTCCTGGCCCAGCAAGCGGCTGAGAAAGCGGTTAAGGCGGTCTTCCAGAAGCTCGGGGCTGAAGTCTTCGGCCACTCCGTAGCCGGGTTGCTCTCATCCCTTCCGGAAGGCTTTAAGCCGGGGGAGCGCTTGATAGACTTGGCGAAGGAGCTTGACAAGGCGTATATTCCGACTAGGTATCCGAATGCTCACCCCGAGGGCGCGCCCTTTGAACTCTACACGAGATCGGAGGCCGAGAGGTTGATGAGCCATGCGAGAGAGGTCATCGAATTCTGTGAGAATCTACTATCCAAGATTCAGGAGAGATGAGCTAATCGAGCGGTTGAGAAGATGCGTTGAAGAGATCTCAGAGAAGCTTCCATTAAAGCTGGTGATACTCTTCGGGTCTTATGCGTCGGGGAGATATACGGCGGCAAGCGATATAGATCTCCTAATAGTCTATAAGGGATCGAGAAGGGAAGAGGCTTATAGCCTATGCTGGGACTTGATCGGGCTTCCGAACCTAGAACTCCACATATACTCCGAGAAGGAGTATGAGAAGCTGAAAAAACTAAAGCACTCAATAATACGTGAAGCAGAGAACAAGGGGATAACTATCTGGAAGGACTGATCCGAGAATTAGGCTCAGGCAGCTTATGAAATAGATTCTACAGCGATCTAGCCCTAGCCGCTATGCTATACTGCTGCATGCTATCATCCTCGAATCTAACCCGAAGGGTGGCTGTGTAAACTGTTCCCGGAGTTATCCCGGAGTTTATCGTGCAGCGCATAGACCCCGTCGAGCCGGGAGGAATATTCGTATTCCCGCCATAAGCCGTCGTGTAGGGATACCTGTAGCAGGATCCGATATTTGAGCCGTCGAGCCAGAGCCAGACTATGCGAATGTTCCCAGTATTCTTCAGGTTTATCACGAGGGTTCCCGAGCCATCTGGGTGGGCGACCAGATCGACATATTCTATGCTACAGGCCGGCCTAGCGGAGATAGTCGAGGCGTAGCTGAAGTAGAGTTGGGAAAGGAGAATGCCGGCGACGATGACGATAATCAAACCTATGATTATCGCCAGAAGAGGTGAAAGCCCGCGGCGAAAACCTCGGTGAAGCATAGCCAAGTTACGCACTCCTAGCCCTCACAGAAATGGCATAAGACTGCACGCTTCCATCGGTAAATCCCACGGTTATTGTGCCGGAAAGAACATCACCAGTCGAAACGCCACTTATGGTGCATGTGGCTGATAGCGTGGATCCCGGAGTACCCGGTCCATTAACGGTTAAGCTACAAAGATCGCTGGTGATCGTGGTATTGTCGATCGGGACGTTTCCTGTATTCTTTATATTTATTACGAGATGCCCATTACCACCACTATCGACCACTAGATCGATGTATTCTATGTTTGCTGCTGGTCTTGCTGATATTGTTGCTGCGTAGCTGAAGTAGAGTTGGGCCAGGAGTATTCCCGCGACGATGGTCACGATGAGGCCGATGATTATGGCCAGAAGCGGTGAGAGACCCTTCCTAGCTTCTCCAGCCATTCATCCACCCCTAACCAAGTTTTGAAGCCCAGTATATAATCATATATTTAAAATCTTCACGCCGAAGGAGCCCTCCTAGACCCGCTAATCCCCATTTTCCGGCACTTGACCCCCGCCTTCATGAACAGTTGGCCAGGGCTAACAGGCCCCCTTCCCGGGGCTACCCCGCCTGCCGGGAGATTTACTTATTTACAAAGAATTGTTTAATTATTTGTGAAAATGATGGTAGAGGGTGAGGAGCGCCGCATGTCCGTTAAAATATTTTTTCGGGGCGTAATCCGGTCGCTGCTCGGCGAGAGCGGCTCCAAGGTCCTCGAGTTCCATATGACGAGGATCCTGAAGGCCGACCCCTACGATGTCCTCTACGACGACCCGAAGGCGTTTTGCGATGGACTGAGAATCTTCCTGGGATCCGGGGCGGATGCCCTGCTCAAGGTGCTCGCCAAGAACATAGTCAAGGAGCATAGCCTGAAGGGCGTTGATCCAGAAGAGTTCCTTAAACTCATGGAGGATAGGCGTAAGGACTCTAGAGACCGGTTCATCAACCTCCTAGTAGAGGCAGCCTGCGGATCAGGAGGGCCGGCTCCTTGAATCCCACCGGGATCCCCGGATTCGACGAGTTCGTCGGGGGTCTCCCGAAGGGGGAGTTGGTCGTCGTAGCGGGCGGCCCCGGAACCGGTAAAACAATCTTCTCGGCGAGTTTCCTTTACTGGGGAGCCGTAAAATATGGTGAGCGCGGGGTCTATGCCTCTTTCGCAGAAGACAGGAGTACATTCATGAATAATATGCGGGGCCTCGGCTTCGACTTCGAGAAACTTGAACAACAGGGGCTCTTCAAGTTCCTAGACTTATTGACGTTGATGGAGGCCGGGACCTCCGAGCTCTTCGAGACCATATTAAGTGAGGTCTCATCATTCGGTGCGAAGCGCCTGGTAATAGACTCGCTGACCGCCATAGCCCAGGGCGTGGCAAACCCGAGGGAGCTGAGGGTCTTCTTGCACAGCCTGCTCTCGAGGGTCATGAGGGCCATGAACTGCACGACGATACTGATAGAGGAGGTCCCCCTTGGAAAGAGGTGGATTGGATACGGGTTCGAGGAATTCGTCGCCTCAGCAGTCATCCTGCTCGAGAGACTGCTCCTCGAAGACAAGTTCCTGAGAAGGCTCAGGATAATCAAGTTACGTGGAGCGGAGGTCCCGAATCCCAGGGCCTGTTTCACCCTCAAAGACGGGTTTAAAGTATTCCCGCCATTAAAGGTAAAATTCCCTGAGAAGCTCCTGAAATTTCAGCCCATACCAGATCCCCCGGGCGCCCACTCCACGGGAATACGGGATTTAGATGAGGTGCTCGGGGGCTATCCGAGGGCTGGGCTAGTTCTGTTCGAGATAGATGCCAGGATAACTCATAAGCAGCTCCACCTGCTGATAGCGCCCGCTGTGATTAACGCTCTTCATAATGGAAAACCCGCGATCTTTATTCCCCTAATAACAGCGGGACCAGAAGATTTCAAAAAGATCTTTTCAATCTACAGTGCCCCTGTAGAGGAGGTTAAATCTCGATTAAGGATTTTCCTGAGGAAAGACCTGGCCGAGAAATATGAGGCCTCAGGCTACTTAATGGCGTATGAGCCGAAGGGGCTCGAAGAGGCCATGAATAAGACTACATCCATCGTGGAAGAGCTGGCTAAGAAAACAGGTAAGCCCCCAATCTGCGTTTTCTCATCTGACGCCATCGGCCTATACTACGGGATCGAGGGCGTACTACAGGCCGTGTATAACTCGATAGTGGTGGCGAAGAAGACCGGGGGGCTAATCATCTGGGTGATGGAATCCACCTTCCCAGAACTTGCTCAGAGGCTTCCTCCCATGGTTTCCATGCACCTCAAGGTCGCCAGGAAACACGGTTGTCTCTTGTTCTACGGCGTTAAACCCAGGACTCCCCTGTTCGCCGTCGAAGCAGATGTACATGAAGGCCTCCTCCTCACAAAGCTTACACCCATCCTATAACCCGTCAACATAGATGGAAGTAAAATTCCCTTGGAGAAAGTTCGATGAATTTTCCGGAGTTTTGGATTATATGTCTCCTTATGTCGAGGCAAAGATCGCATTTTGAGATATAGCCATCCTCTTTCTCAACATAATTAAACTCTCTCACCGCGAACCGATATAACTCCCCCAAATTATTCATCAAGGCTTTGAGAATTGGCCGCTCATCCAGATCTAATCCCTTCTCCAACAGTTCATCAAGCTCCCGCGCATCCCCAAGCGATAATCCCCCGCAATATCCCGTGATGTAATTTCCGTAGTTATCTATATGCGTATGCCATTCCCGGAGTAGCTCCGCCCTACAATTCTCCCTCAGAAAATACTTCGCCGGATACTTCACGAAAAGATCCCGTAATTTATAACACGTCCTTCCCATCGGGAGGAGCTCGATGTAGCTCAAGCCCGGGAGACCAAAAATTTCTAAATACCTGCTGAAGCTCAGGGTCCCGCGTAGGCGGAGGCTTCTGAACTGGTGATAGAATGTTTCTTGATAGATCATCAGGTTTTCTCCAAAGATTTCCCTGCAGATCTTGATGGCGCGGTCTATCCTCTCGAAGGGCACATATTCTATGAGGAATGGGTTCACGCTTACTAAGACGCCATTT
>QMUP01000068.1 GCA_003660635.1 Candidatus Wolframiiraptor sp. | reverse complement strand
GTCCCACGCGATGACGCGAGGCTCATCGCAGACCACTTGGTTTCAGCTAGTCTCAGGGGCGTTGATTCACACGGAGTGCTGAGGATACCGGACTATATAGATGGAGTCGAAAGGGGATATGTTAAGGTAAATCCACGGCCGAGAATCTTGAAGGAAACCCCCGTCAGCGCATTAATGGATGGAGACAGGGGATTCGGAATACCGATAGCGATGAAAGCCGTGGAGCTCGCGATCACGAAGGCGCGTTCGTCAGGAATGGCGATAATCGGCGTCAAAAACCTAGGCCACGTCGGAATGCTGGCATATTATACCAAAAAGCTCGTCGAGGAAAATTTACTGGGGTTTGCTTGCGCGAATTGCGCGGCGATGGTGGCTCCGTGGGGCGGCTCTGAGAGAATTCTTGGAACCAACCCCATAAGCATCGGAATACCCGTCCCAAGAGGCAATCCGATAATAGTTGACATGGCCACAAGCGCTATAGCCTCAGCAAAGGTCTTGATCGCCCTAAAAGAGGGGAAAGAACTTCAGCCAAACATAGCATTAGATAGAGATGGGAGACCTACTAGGGACCCGAAGGCGGTTCTGGAGGAGGGAACGCTGTTGCCCTTCGGCGGTCATAAGGGATACGCGATTTCCTTAGTAGTCGAAATCTTATCAAGCGCCCTTATAGGGGGTCCAACTAGCAAAGAGGTTCCATTCCACGAATCGACGCAAGGAGGCTTCCTCTTAGCCGCCTTAGACCCGCTAATCTTCAGAGATAAAGATGAATTCGAGAAAGATGTGCTAAGGGTTATAGATATCGTTAAGAATTGCAGACTGAGGGAAGGATTTTCTGAAATCTTAATCCCAGGAGAATTGGAAGACCGTGAATACGAGCTTAGAATCCGACGTGGGATCCCCATAGATCTAGAAACTGTTAAGTCCCTCAAAGCGGTCGCCGAGAAACTGGGGGTCCCGTTTCCCAACAAGATCTCCTAAATAGGCATCTCTTTTATCAGGGATCAAGGTTTTAAATAAGAATGAAAGAGAACTTGTAGGCAAGACGTGAAAGTGGCGATAGTGCATAGAGTTCAGCAGGGTGAGGCGGATAATCTAGTCGAACTTAGGGAGCTTTGTAAAACCGCCGGATACGAAGTTGTATATCAGCTAAAACAGGAGAGACCACCTCATCCAAGATACAATATTGGACCTGGAAAGCTTGAGGAATTAAAGAAGGCTGTACGTGAGCTTGGGATAGAGAAGGTGATATTTGAGAATGATCTAAAACCGGTACAGGAATATAACTTAGCCAAGGCGCTAAAGGTGCCGATAATCACGCGGACTCAGCTCATATTGGAGATCTTCAGCCTCCACGCCAGCAGCATAGAGGCGAAGCTACAGATAAAGCTCGCTGAATTGAAATACGAGCTTTCAAGGGCGAAAGAGAAAGTAAGGCTTGCGAAAAGGGGTGAGCAGCCGGGTTTCCACGGCCTTGGGGCATATGAGGCTGATGTCTACTACGATGAAATCCATAGGAGAATGGTTTCCATTACTAAGAAGCTTGAACACATCAAGAAACACATGGACCTAATTAGGGTGAGTAGAAAAGAATATGGGCTGCCGTTGATCTCGTTAGCAGGCTACACGAATGCTGGTAAGTCTACGCTTTTTAACGCCTTGACTCGGGAAGAAGTTAAGGTGAGCCCTCAGCTTTTCACGACCTTAACTCCTACGACGAGAATCGCCAGGATGAATAGAAAACCCGTTTTCATATCTGATACAGTAGGATTCATAAAAAACCTTCCAACACTCTTAATTGAGGCATTCTATGCGACGCTTAGGGAAATTGCGTTATCTGATTTAATTCTCCTCGTCGCCGATATATCGGAGCCTCTGGATAAATTGAGGGAGCGGATAGAAACTTCCCTCCAAATATTATACAATATAGGGGCGCATAACGTTCCAACGATTTTGGTTCTGAATAAGATAGATCTTACAGGGGTGGAGGAGGCGAAGAAGAGGGCGGAAGAACTCGACTTAGGATTACCCTATGTCCTAATTTCGGCGAAGATGGGATGGGGGCTCCGATCTCTTCAAGAGACTGTGTCCGGGATGCTTAAGGGCTTCATAAGAATCGAGGGCAAGCTCCCATATAATGGTGAGACTATGAGCATGCTTAACGAAATCTATCAATGTTCGAAGGTAAATGAAGTGACTTTCGATGAAAGGTTCATAAAACTCGATGTCGAGGCCCCAATACGGCTAGCTGAAAAAATTAGAAGGTGCGCTGCAGATGGCAGCTTCAAGATCCTCAGCTGATTATCTCCTTAGAATCGTCAGAGATATTGCCGACTATCAGTTTGGAAGGGGGGTCGGGGAAAGACTTTTTCCAGACGATTGTATGGTTGAGGTCTCGAAAAGGACTAAGAGGCCGAAATACGTGTTTTTTAGAGGAGAAATATTGGCGACAATAAGGTATCCTGACAATTTATTAGCCTTAACTCTCGCAGGGGCAAAGAGATTGCTTGAAGTCGCGGCTGATTCGGCGCTTAAAGTGATTGTAAAGAAGAAGGCTGTGGAGAAGATTAAGAGGGGGATGAGCCCCTTAGCTCGGGATGTCATTTATTACGATGAAAGAATTCGACCCGGTGATGAGGTCCTCTTGTTAGATGAGGATGGAAACTTCATGGCCGTGGGGAGGGCGGTGGTTTCCGGCTCCACGATCAAGGGATTGGAACGGGGCGTCGTCGTAAAAATTAGGAAAAGTCTGAAAGAGAATCGAATTCAAACCTAATATCTATCCGAGATCCAATATATTTGGTGAAGGCGATGCGGAAGCTTTCTCCGCGACAGCTGAGGAGGATGCAGGCGCGTATGCTCGGAAATCTAGGTCTAGACTTGAAGGAGCTTGGAACAGCCGAGGAAGTTGTAATAAAGTTACAGGATAAGGAGCTCGTCCTAAAGAATCCGAGCGTGGTCGAGATGAGAATTGAAGGAGAATCCATTTATCAGATAATAGGGGGAGAGCTTGAAGAAAGGGAAGCCGAGCACAGGATGGAAGAAGCCTATGAACCATCTCAAGAAGATATAGCCTTGGTTGCCGCGCAGGCGGGTGTAGGGGAAGAAGAGGCAAAAAACGCCTTGATAGAGGCTGAAGGCGATCTTGCGAAAGCCATTTTACTCCTCAAATCAAAGAAAGTCTAAAACCTACTCCAAGATTATTATACTTCTTTGATTCACTTTTCTGATTTCATTGATCCTGAATAGCAGCTCCCTTAAGATCTTCGCAGATCTTTGAGTCTTTACGGTAAGGGTGCATCCGCCATCAAAATGGCCAGCGAGTTTTCTCACAAGGTCTATCCAATGATCGAGATCCCGTAATCTGTTAAGTTTGGGGAAGGGAATCGTGCTATAGATGTCCGCATCACCGCTTAGGAGATTATTCAACTGCTTCTCCCCATATCTATAAACATCTATCTGCTTAAAGCGTCTTGCCGCCGACCTTGGACACCTTCCGCCTAAGAGGATTCTTCCGCTACCTCGGGGTATCGAATTATTTATTTCACTGAGTATTTCTGCCGCTATTTCGATTGCTTCCTCCATGACCTGGCTCTTATTCCTAGCGAGATATTTTGATGCCTCTAACAGCCCGCTGATGGATATTAGCGAGTATGTGGAGCCAGCGCCGCGAAGCTTCATCGAGAGATTAAGCCCCCTGTTGAGTATGGGAATCACGGTTCTCACATAGTCTGAGACCTTGGATAACATTACGTCAACCTCTCCCCGGCTCTCCAAAGCTGTTCCTAAGAGATTTAACGTTATTATCGAATGGATCTCCGTGTGTGATTGATCGAGTACAAAGCCGCTGAACCCGACATCCTCCGAAAGGGAATATACGTACGCGGTCTGCAGCTTATTCAAATCCCTTATTATGCGGGGTGTATCCGCTAGATCGGTTTTTCTAAGGCTTATCAAAAAACCTAATTTCCTTTGAAGCCCCTCTGGAAGCGCTCCAATTCGGTTCAGAAGTTTTTCTGAAAAATTTAGGGAGATAACTCGTTTTTCGGGGATCCTGTCGCCGATTATCTCGAGTAGTTTAGCGATCTGGGCTTCTGAGCCCAATATCCTCAATTCATGTTTTATTAGGAGCAATTCTTCGAGTATTTTCGCGGCCGCCTTCGAGATATCGCCTGCATCCAAGTTAAATCTCTTAGAGAAGAGGCCGAAGATCCAACCGCTTATCGGGTATATGTCTATTTTTCCGGAGAGATGTAGCTCGGCTACCTCGCGGGGGAGATAACTTAGAAGTAAATATTCCCTCGTAACGGCCCCAGATGATTCTTCAAAGAAGATCTTCCAATCTTTTAGCTGGAAGGACTTTTTCAAGAGTTTTATCACATCGTAGAGCGGCATCCCAAGCCTCGTCAGTCTATGCCGGTATTTTTCGAGACCCATATCGAGGAGGATCGAGTTAACGAGTTCCCTGATTAATGGTGCTGTGAGGTAGTCTATTTTGAGATCAAAGAGCTTTTTCTCCGTAATCGAGGCCACCTCCCTCGCCAGTCTTGGAGAGAGTTTCGCCTCCTTGACCAATGCATCGGCAATCTTATTTTTATCGAATGGCTCTATCAATTGATCGCTTCTTCTCACAATCATTAAGGAGCGCTGCCCGAGTTCCTCCTCGACCTTTTCTAGATACTTTAGAATTAATGTGCCTCTTCTCGAGAGAGTGTATTTTCCGATGGAGGAATCGACTTCTATTAGCCCATTGCTTAACAATTTCTTTAAGTGGTATGAGAATTTCCCCGCATCCTTGTCTCGATTCATGCCTATGGCCTTCGCGAGTTCTGAGTATCCGAGCTTTCTCTGGGCTAACGACTTAAGCATCTTCAGCCTTGTTGGCGATGCTATGCTGTCTAGGATCGAGGCCAGATCGGGCTCCGCTCGACGAGATCTCATCCATCTAACCAGGCTGCTTCCCCTGTAAAAATTTTCGCAGAGGAGCTAAGAGCTAAACATATATGGTGGATTCGAGGAGCATTGCTGGGAATGGGGCTTAAGGAGTTCTTCAAGTCGTCGGCGGTGACGATCAAGCTCGCCCGAAAGCCGACCAAGCACGAGTTCTTAATGGCTATCCGGATCACTCTTATAGGGGTGGCGGCCATAGGGGCCATAACCTTCGTCGTCAAGTTCCTAGCGCTTGCCATTCAGGGAATGTAGGAGCGTTGAGAGATGTCCGAACAACCTATTCAAAAACCGAGGTTCTTCATGGTGAAGGTCACGGCGGGGCAGGAGCGAAACGTGGCTAGGATAATTGAGGGGAGAATAACCTCTCCAAGAGAGGGAATATACTCGATCCTGGTTCTCCCGGGGAGTAAAGGCTACGTCTTCATCGAAGCCGAGAGCAAGGAGCGGGTGTCCTTAATAACTCAGGGGATTCGGCACGTGAAGGCGCGAGCGATAATGCCCGTCAAGAAGGAGGAGCTCATGGTCCACCTACTCGAGAAACCCGCGGTCGAGATGCTCGCGGTCGGGGATTTCGTCGAGATAATCTCAGGACCCTTCCAGGGGATAAGTGGTAAGGTTATTAGGGTGGATAAGCCGAAGAATGAGGTAACGATAGAGCCGGCGGACGCGGCGTTCCCGCTTCCAATCTCCGTCCCGGCGGATCAGGTTAGAGTTGTTAAGCAGAGGGAGGTTTAAAGATGCCTGAGAAAACCCTCAAGTTCCTAGTT
>QMUP01000067.1 GCA_003660635.1 Candidatus Wolframiiraptor sp. | reverse complement strand
GGGTTATGGTGATTATAGGCGGCGCGGCGAATAACTTCGGGGTACTTCTCGGAAGCGCCTTATTCGTAACTCTTAGAAAGGTCATAACCTTTTACAAAGATGTCTTCAAACCCTTTCTCCCATTTGATGTCGTTTGGCTGGAATATCTCCTGTTAGGCATCATACTGATTATCGTCCTGATCTATAGACCTGAAGGGATAATCCCTGAGAAGCCTAGCAGAACTTTAAGCCGGAGAGAATTGGATCAAATTATGAGGGAGCTTAAACTCAAGACCGCAAAATGAATCTGATTCGTTCGTATCCGCCATAATGATCCCCGGTCCTCGCCCATAAGATCAGAAACCTATCATCGCAAATTTCGTAATTCGTGTCCGTAACGACCTCTATTATTTTCGTTTTTTCCGGGAAAAACCAGTAAACCTCGTAATCGTATTCTGCGATCCCGGGTTCATATCGGTTTTCATAGATATTTTCTCCGTTTGAGTTCAGTTTTCCCGCGAATTCTATGTAAAAGGAGATCGTTGGTTTTTCTGCTTCTCCGCGGAAGTCTAGGTTAATTATTAGGGCCTCTGCCTTGACGCGTTCTCCATTTATCCGGATCTCTTCTCTTGATAGGAGCTGGTTCATCGAGTTGAGGAGCTTCTGCATTTCGACTTTATAGGATTCCTCGTCGTGAAGTATTCGATAATAGAATTTGTCGGGGTCAAGATAGTCGAATATGAGGATTTGTTGGAATACGCCGTTATAGCTTAGGGTAAAGAATGATTGGCCGTGGATCGGTTTTATCTCCGATTTTTCGGTCATTTCGATTTTCCAGCGCGACCTACTGGAAGAGATCCGTTACGACTTTCTCGAATTCCATGGTGGCTTCCTCTAAATCCACTGTTTGCAGTTCTCCATTCCTCACTATTATCTTCCCGTCGACGATGACGTCCCTGACATCGGATCCCGACGAACAATATGTAATGGCGGTATAGGGATCTCTGAGGGGTAGATATCTCGCCTTCCTGGTATTTATGACTATGAGGTCGGCTTTCTTTCCGGGCTCTATGCTCCCGATGAGGTGGTCTAGGTTCAGGGCTTCGGCGCCGCCCCTAGTCGCCATCCTAACAGCGGTCTTCGCGGGCAGGCTTCGAGGATCCATGTACTTTAGCTTTTGAAGTAATGCGGCGATCTTCATGTCCTGAAGCATGTCTAATGTGTTATTGCTCCCGGGGCCATCGGTTCCCAGGCCGACCCTAATTCCTAACTTCATCATCTCTTCGATTCTAGCGGCGCCTGAGGCGAGTTTCATATTCGAGACCGGGTTATATGAAACTGCCACGTTCCTCTCTTTGAGTATCTTCAGGTCTTCGTCGTTGAGGTAGATTGCGTGGGCGAGAAGTACATCATTCTTTAAGAACCCTATGTCGTCCAAGGCTTTAACGGGTGTTTTTCCATGTTTTTTGATGAATTCGTCGACGGGGGGCTTGACTTCGGCGAGGTGAATATGTATCCCCACCTTGAGTCTATCTGCTTCCTCTCTAACCTTATTCAGGAAGTCGAGGCTGCAGGAATACTCGGCATGTGGTCCGAGCATCGCCCATATCATCCCCTTCCATCCATGGTATTCTTCGGCGAATTTTACGCCCCTCTTCAATATTTCCTCACTCGTCTTATCACTGAATAATTCGACTAGCCCTTCTGAGAGGACGCCTCGGATGCCGACTTCGACGGCGGCTTTTGCGACTTCGTCCATGAAGAAATACATGTCATTGAAGCAGGTTACTCCAGCTAAGGCCATCTCGATAGCCGCCAGTCTCGCTCCAGCTCTCACATGTTCCGGTTTAAGCCTCATCTCGACCGGCCAAACATATTCCTTTAACCACTTTTCGAGAGGCTGATCCTCAAAGGCGTTTCTGAATATGGTCATGGGTGAATGGGTGTGGCAGTTGATGAGTCCCGGCATGACAACGCATCCGCCGGCGTCGATCTCTTCCTCTCCCCTGACTTCCTCCTTGCCGACGTATTTGATCTCGCCGCCGCTTATCCCGACGCTTCCGGGGTTATAGACTCTCATTTCATCATTCATAGTCAGTACTATGCCGTTCCTAATCGCGATCTCGAATCTCCCCATACGCCTGAAAGATATCTTTAGTCTCAAGATAAAAGTTACGACGCACCTGAGATCCCATAGTTGGCCAAGAGATATCCATTTTAATGGAAGATTTTTGGTCAGACTGCCCGTCGCGTATCACGGGTCAACTTGGACGTTGCTCATCATCCCGGACATATCTATCGGAGAAGGAGTTATTAAATCGTGTTCCATGCCAGGTGTCGGATTAGGGTCGGAGGTGAGCTGGAGGATGCCGGTCTCTCTCTTTATAAGTTGTGGCTGCGGGTTTAGGACCACGAGCCTAGAAGAAGCGGAGGAGCACGCAAAACAGACGAAACACACTTTACGGGTTCAGGGCACGGTGACCCCGCCATAAGTTTCCACACTTTTCTTTTTCGGTGAAATCTCCTTTGGGCTTCCGCGAGCTCCTTAAGGACTTGAACGCGGTCAGGGCCGAGGAGAAAGCTAGGAAGATTGTTGAGGCTAGGTTACGTTCTTTTAAGAAAACGGGCCGTGGTTCCTCTAAAGACATATTTAGAGAACTGGTTTTCTGCATCTTGGCCGCGAACTACACGGCCTCCGGGAGCATGAGAATAGTTGAGGTACTTGGAGATCGGCTGCTGGAACTCGACTCGACGTCGTTGGAAAGAGAGCTTAGGAGACTTGGTCATCGTCATCCTCATGCGAGGGCCATGTATATCGTGGAGGCTCGGAGGAAGCTCGATCAGATAGTTAACGTGATAAAGGATGTTGAGGACGAATACGAGCTCAGAGAATGGCTTGTGGAAAATGTCAAGGGCCTAGGCTATAAGGAGGCCAGTCACTTCCTCAGGAACATAGGGTATGAGGGACTCGCGATAATAGATTTTCATATCCTGAGGCTACTGCAGAGATATGGCTTAATATCCGAAGTTAAGCGATTGGGAAAGAGGCGTTATCTGGAGATAGAGGATCTTTTGAGGAGGATTGCACAGGAAGCTGGAATGACGTTAGCTGAACTCGATCTCTATCTCTGGTACATGGACTCGGGAAAGATCTTGAAGTAACTCAGGGGATCGCCCTCTCGAGCTTCAGCAGATACTCCCTCACCCTTTTCCCGAAACCTGAGCCTGCCACCTTTCCATCACCACGGATAACCCTATGACATGGGATGATTAGAGCTATCGGGTTTTTCCTCATCGCATTAGCGACCGCCCTCGCCCCACCTGGACATCCAACTTCCTTCGCCACCCACCCATAGCTCCTAGTCTGTCCATAGGGTATCGTTCTAACCTTCTTCCAAACTCTTATCTGGAAATCGGTTCCCCTCAGCCAAATCGGGTAATTAAATGAGACAGGTTTACCGGAGAAATAGCGAGTTAGATCGCGGATGAAATCGGAGAAGGCTCCCTCATTTAGTTCCACCTTACCAAAGAGCGACTCCATCTCCCGCCGGAGTTCTCCCCTACTCCTATAGAATCCGACGCGAAAGATTCTCCTGCCGTCGCCCGCAAATCCAACTATGAAGAAATCCGCGGGATAAAAGGCGTAGTATGTGGTCAAGGTCTCTCGATCTCTGGGAACATTAATATGAGATAAGTTTGAGCTATCACACGCCATGGGTGGTCCATATCATATCTTAGCCAAGCCCGAGGACATAGCTGACAAGGTTATAGTTGTCGGAGATCCCGCGAGGGTCGAACAGGTCTCAAAGCTCCTCAAAGATCCCAGGCCAGTAAACCTACACAGGGGCTTTCCAGTTTACACCGGGACATATGACGGTCTCTCGGTTTCAGTCGCCTGTCACGGCATCGGAGGCCCCTCTTCGGCGATAGTCTTCGAGGAGCTGCGGATGCTCGGGGCCGAAATCATGGTTAGGCTTGGGACGGCCGGCGGCTTGCTCCCCGAGATGGAGACCGGAGAGCTAGTAATACCTGATTCAGCGGCTTGTTCCTCAACCTATGGAGTATTAGCGACCTATGCCCCGGGAGTCCACCTACCACTAGCCCCAAATTATGAAGTAATAGAAGCGCTCGTACAAGAGGCTAGAAAGCAGGGCGTCGGCTTCCGGATAGGCGCAGTCATCTCAAATGATGCCTTTTATGCCGAGAGCAAGGAATTCGCTCAGGAATGGAGAAAGCGGGGGGCTATAGCGATCGAAATGGAGTGCGCGGCGCTTTTCGGGGTGGCCAGGATCCGAGGCTTCAAATCCGGGGCGGTTCTAATCCTCAGCAATAACGTGGTTAGAGAGACGCCGATAGTAACGGCTGAAAAGCTCCAGGAAAGCGTGGAAAAGGCGGCAAAAATAATCTTAGAGGCATTCAAGAGAATGTAGAGGAATTCTATGAAGAAATTATGTTATGCATGGCCTTGAGATCCTTCTGAAAGATCCTCAGCTTTCTCGGTATCTCGATCTCTATCGGCTCCTTCAAAGACATACCTCTCTCTTTTTTGATCTTCCATACCGTTGAATTGAACTCGATTATCTCCTTCGTATATTTCGTATATCGCCTATCCCATTTTGGCTTCGGGAATTTCTCGGTGTGGATGCTCTTCTTCGAGTAGAGTTTTCTCCATATGTAGTCTGTGACGAAGGGAGATATTGGGGCGAGCATGAGCAGAATCGTTTTCAGGACTTGATGTAAGGTAAACCACGCCGCCCTCTGCTCGCTCTCTGAAAATCCTCTACCATAAGCCCTCTGCTTAGACATCTCAATATAGTGATCTGCGAAGATTCTCCACGTGAAGTTCCTAACGGCTACGGCTGGAATGAAGAAATTAAATTCCTTATATCCCTCAAGACAGCGCCGGACCGTTGAGGACAATTCTGCTAGGATCCATTTATCAGTTGGCGTGAGTGCCGCTCTTCGGGGCTGTGGGAAACTAGAAACATAGCGGGCGATGTTCACGAGTTTTGTGATAAATCTTCCAGCCGCCTCTATCCTTTCCTCCGAAATCCTAAAGTCCTCTCCGAGGCTTGATTCCTGCGCACACCAGAACCTGAATCTATCCGCTCCATATTTCTCCAATATCGGAACAGGGTCTATCACATTTCCCTTGCTTTTACTCATCTTCTCTCCTTTTTCATCGAGTCCCGTGCCGCTGATCCAAACCCTCTTAAAAGGCATTTTCCCCGTCAGTTGATAACATCTGAGAACGGTGTAGTATAGCCACGTTCTCACTATGTCCTTTCCCTGCGGCCTAAGCGTCACGGGATAAGTCTTCTTGAAGAATTTCGCGTCTCTAGTGTACTTCGTTATGAAGAGCGGCGAGATACTTGAATCCATCCAAGTATCGAATGTCTTATCTTCGCCGATGAATTCATTATGCCCGCATTTCTTACACCTTTCAAATGGGGGCTTCTCTGCCCAGGGCCGATAATATCTGCCAGGCGGCGGGACGTGGGGTTCACCACATCTCGCACAGTACCAGATCGGGATCTCAGTTGCGTAGTATCTTCTCCTGCTTATTGGCCAGTCGATTTTCAGCGAGTTAATCCAATCGAGTAGGAGCTTTCTATGTTGTTCGGGGTGGAATTTCATCTTCGTTGTTTGTTTTTTCAAGTCCTCGGCGAATTCAAGCTGTTTAAGGTAATAGTCCTGCATGGGAATTATCTCAATTGGGGTTTTGCTTCTTTCACAGATCGGCGTGCGATGCATTATATCCTCGATCTTTACTATTAGCCCCATTTTGTTCAGATCTTCGAT
>QMUP01000066.1 GCA_003660635.1 Candidatus Wolframiiraptor sp. | reverse complement strand
GTTAAAAAGGGCCAGATGGTGGCTATGATGACCCTGAAAGGAGAATTAGTCGCGCTCGGCAAAAGTAGGATGGACGCAAAAGAAATAATCGAAAAAGACCGTGGAATTGCCGTTGACACAGAGCGTGTAATCATGCCCCGGGGGACCTATCCTCCGATTTGGAAAGGAGGAAGGAGAAAAACTAGGTAAAATGGTTTTAATATCGCCACTGTATAACCCGAAATCGGCGGCGGTACCCTAGCCTGGTAAGGGGCAGGCCTGGAGTGCTCTGGGAAGCCTGTGGCCCGTGTGGGCCTCGAGGGTTCAAATCCCTCCCGCCGCGCACTAACCTTTAGTTTTTTGCTGGTTTCGGCCTAAAAGGGTAACTTAATTAGTCCGATGGCTCGCTGATTAACGAGTCTCTTGGATCCATCCTTAGCACTCCTAATCGGGGCCGGAATCCTGATCATAGGCTTCATAGCGGATATAGTTCACGAGAAGTTCGGGATCCCCGATATACTTGCCCTCATATTCCTAGGCGCCCTATTCGGCCCGATCCTACATGTTCTCCCACGGGAGCCGTTGATGTCCCTCGCCCCATATTTCGCGGCCTTGACCTTGGCGATAGTTCTATTTGAAAGCGGGATAAACTTCCCCTTATCGAGGGTTTTCTCGGAGACCCCGAGGGCGATACTCTACGCCTTTCTCGGAGTAGCCCTTTCCGCATTATTTACGGTCCTCATCTTCACGGGGATATTTTCGTGGAGCGTCATCGAGAGCGCCTTGCTAGGCGTGATGGTGGGTGGGACGAGTTCGGCCGTGATAATCCCCATGGTTTCTAGGATGAAGATAAGCTCCTTCGCCAAGAATATGCTGAGCATCGAGTCCGTTATCACCGACGGCATCGTGATCGTAATCGTCATGCTACTTCTAAGGGTAATAATTCTCCCCGAATCGGCGGTCGCCCCCGAAATGATTTCTAGGGAAATCGTGGGCGCCCTTGTCATAAGCGGAATAATCGGCGTGGCCTCCGCTTTTTTCATATCGAAGCTGCTGCTGTATATTCGGGAAAGACCTTACGGAGACGTTTTAATTTTGGGGTTGGTGATCCTCATATACGCCGCCTCCGAACAGGTTGGGGGCAGCGGGGCGTTAACCACGTTTCTGCTCGGAATAACTTTGAGGAACATCGCGTTGTTTTCGTCTTGGAAGACCGCATTCCGGAGGGTCTCTAAAGCCCCCTCCGTGTCCCTCGAGGAGAGATCTGAGGATACGCTGCCCTCCCTGAGGTGGTATTCGAAGAAGTTTTACGCGCAGCTATCTTTCTTGATGAGGACTTATTTCTTCGCATTCCTCGGAATGATATTTTATGTCCCAGATGCGGCGGCCTTCATCATGGGCTTGCTCCTAACGGTAGTCCTGATATTTGCGAGAGTCTTCTCGACCATAGTGAGCTGCGTAAAAGCCACGATTTCACGGATTGACGAATTCTCCATGATCTTCCTCTGCGGCAGGGGGTTAGCAGCAGCGGTTTTGGCAAGCGTGCTCGCCACCTATAATCTAGCATTCGCGGAGCTCGTTGAGCAGCTGGCAACGCAGGTGATAATATACACTTCAATAATCTCGGCCGTAACAGCATATGCCATTGGGAGCCCGAGGTTCAGGAAGATCTTCTCGTAAAGTGGTTATGAAAGGCGCGCGGGGTGTCGGCTTGTTATTTTTAGAAGTTGAAGACGTGGGTTAGGGCGATGAGAAGCAGCAACGCGGTTAACGGAACGGTTATGTTATCATCTATTACTCCGAACTCGTAGTGTTCCACGAAGCTGCAGATCAAAGCCGCTATGGCTCCTGGGATCCCTAAAATCGTGGCGCCTATGGGGATGGTTGTTATGGCCATGGCCAGGTTTCCCCACCAAGACTTCGTCCTCCTCTTGAACATCGCGTTTCTCAGTAGACCGGTTACGGCATCCCCTATCGACATAAAGATTATCGGAAGAGCTCCAAACCACGGATTCCCGGTCAACAGCCAGCCCGCCGCTAATCCGACGCCCCACATTATACAGAAATGAACTTCATACATGTTCTCCGGGACTTGGAACCAGTACAGGAGCTTCCCGGTCCTATGCGGGATATATGTCATAATTGCTAAAATTGCGGCAAAGATTGAGGGTATCAACGGGCTCTCGAAGTGAAATGGAGCGATGAAAGCGACCAATCCGCCGGCGAATATGTGGACGATCTTCCGATTGTAATAGACCGCAACTCCATGCTCTAAACCTCTTCTAATCATAAGGTCATAGAGCTTCCTCGTTAGAAAGCTCGTCAATAATAGAATCCAAGCGAAGAGAACTATCGCTATGATAACCTCTTCAGGAGAGATCATCCGAACTCATAATTACGTGTCAAATAGACATTTATATAATTGAGCTGCGACAATCAACGAACATGATGGATGGCGCGTCCTCCCGAATTCAAGTTTTGAAAGCCGATGTTATTCGTATATTTTTATTCCATTTGCTGCGTTAGACTTCTCCCTTTCGAATTCCTCTATGAGCCTCATCGTTATCTCCCCCGCTGTTCCGCGGCCTATGACCCTCCCAGCTATCTTGGTTACAGGGACTATCTCCGCTCCGGTTCCCGTTATGAAGACTTCGTCTGCTGTTATGACCTCGAAGGGCGTTATCTCCCTCTCTTCGACTGAGTAGCCAAGCTTCCCCGCGAGTTCGATTACGAAGTTCCTCGTGATGCCTGGAAGCGCGCCAGTCGTGGTGGGCGGGGTTATTATCTTCCCGTTTCTGATGATGAATATGTTGGTCGCCGTGGTTTCCGCCACAAATCCCCTCTCATCAAGCATTATCGCGTCATCCGCCCCCGCGTCTATCGCCTCGAGTTTCGCCAGTATACTGTTCAGGTAGTTCATGGATTTTATTTGATGTGTAGTGGCATCTACCCTATCCCTTCTCACAGATGAGAAGATCAGCGATATGCCCCTCAGCTTCGACTCCTTGCCGTAGAGAGGCAGCATCGGCTCTGCAATTATTATAACATTAGGTTTCTTGCATTTCCTGGGATCGAGTCCTAGGTCTCCGACTCCGCGTGTAACCAGTAGCCTGATATAGGCGTCTTTGAGCTTATTCCTTCTCAAGGTTTCAAGAACCGCATTTACCATTTCTTCTTTATCCATCGGTATCTCTAACATTATGGCCTTGGCCGACGCGTACAGCCTTTCGATATGTTCTCTCAGCTTAAAGACGACGCCATTATATGCCCTAATCCCCTCGAAAACGCCGTCACCATATAGGAAGCCGTGATCATAGACGGAGACCGAGGCCTCGCTCTTCGGATAGAATTTACCGTTTATGTATATTAATGGCTCCTCTTTTTCCATGCGGTTTTCGGTTGAAGAGATCTTAGATAAAGGTTTCGAGGCGTGCAGGAAGCTGTAAGCTTTTAACTTGGCAAATTATCTGCTGAATCAAGCATGGCCGCCGAGTGGAGGCTCCTAGATGATATAGACCTTAGGATAATCGAGCTCTTGCGTAAAGACGGCAGGATGTCCTTCATCGACATAGGGCGAAAAGTAGGTCTTTCAGAGGGGGCTGTGAGGAGGAGGATTAAGCTATTGCAGGAAAAGGGGATAATAAAGCGATTTACAATAGAAGTCGACCGCGGCTATGGTGTAAGCGCGATCACGTTCATCCATCTCGAGTACAGTAGCTCCGCAAAAGACGTGGTTAATAAGGTGGCGAAGGTCCCCGGTGTGGAGACCGTCTACGAACTAACCGGGAGGTTCGATGCCCTGGCCATAATCTCGGCTCCGAGCATAGGCGAACTTAACGAGAGAATAGATATGATAAGGAACATAGAGGGCGTGAAGGGCACGGAGACCGCAGTGATCCTAAGGATAATCGATTGAACTATAACTGATTCAAAAGATGTGTCGTCAACAAATCAGCATTATGACTTTCATGTCGCTATAAGAGTAAATAATGTTATATTGTGTAGCTCCATCTGCCAAGTGGATCGCGAACCGCTTTCTAACAACCTTGAAGAAGGAGACGCAGGATAGGGTGCCGATATAGGAGCTTATAATAGCCGAACCCACACTTTCCACTTTCCTACAATAAAAGCCCTCAAAGAACGCGACAGCGCGTTCCTTCTCCGCCCCAATGAATCCCACGAAAATCAGAAAAGCGGTTTGAAAGCGAAAACCTCCAAGCACTTGAAAAACCACACGAATGAAGTTACTTTATCCTAGCGACAAGCTCTATGTTCTCGTTTTGAGGGAAATCGTGTGTCGCTTCGATGTTGTTTCCGGATGTGCTCGATTAAGGGAGGTAGCGTATTCTCAGGACATGGGCTGCGCGTTTGACTAGTTAATTAATTAAAGAATCGATCTTAATGACGTAATCTCCTGATTTTTAGTTTAAATTTATTAGTGGCCCGGAAAAAATGAGCGGTGTCATGGTTATTTATGAGGAACGTTGGGATTTGGGTAGGCTCGTGACGTTCGTCCCGAATAAGGATATTCCAGTTTATCGATGGTTTTTTCTTTAAGGAGGGATTCTCCCGGGAATTTGTCCACATGATGTTCAAGGAATTCAAAGTCAACTCTGGTGATAAGGTCCTAGATCCATTCGTCGGATCGGGGACGACTTTACTTGCCTGTAAAGAGGTCGGGGTTAATGGTGTAGGAGTTGATGTAGCTCCTCTCGCCGTTTTCGTTACTCAAGTCAAGATAGCAGACTATGATCTGGAGAAATTGAGGGAGACAGCCCGATGGCTGTTAAATCAGCCATTTGAGAGACCTGACCTCTCGGGGATCAGCGGGTTTGTTAAGCAGTTTTTCCTCAAGCCCTCGCTGGAGGATATAATTTTCTTTAGGGAGAAGATCAGAGAGATTGAGGACCCAGTAGTTCGAAACTTCTTCACGCTTGCTCTCATGAATGCTGCTATGAAAGTCTCCTTCGCATACAAGGATGGGGCGGTCCTTAAAGTCGTTAAGAAACCGGTTCCACCTTTCAGGAAATTCTTCAGACGCATCATCAAGAAGATGATTAAAGATCTTAAGCGGATTAGCTTTAAGCCATGTGAGCTCGAGGTATATCTCGGAGACGCGAGGAAACTGGATTTCCTCGAAGATGAAGTATTTGACGCCGTGATCACCTCGCCACCCTATCTAAACAAAATAGAATATACAAAGGTCTACAAGATTGAGTATGAATTATTCTTCGGAAACGTCCAAGTGGATCCGGTGAGGTCGTATCTGGGATTTAATCCGAAAAACGTAGTCGACTATTTTCCTGAACTAAATCTGCCCGAAGTGGCGAAAGCGTATTTTCATGATATGAGGCTGTGCTTGGAGGAGATGTTTAGGGTTCTCAAGCCGGGTGGTAGGGTGGCCATAGTCGTCGCCGGAGGGGTCTTTCCAGATAGGGTCGTCGAATCCGATACCCTGATAATGAAGCTAGCTGAAGATGTGGGATTTGAGGGAGAGCGGCTCATCGCCGTTAATAAGAGGGTGGCAACCACGCGGAGGGTGATCAAGATAGGCGAGGCCAGGGAGAGCATCCTCCTAATGAGAAAGCCCCGTGTGTAGATAAACAATATATCTCAGACATATTATGTCAACTCGATGCGGATAATCAGTTACAGCTTGGATGAGGAGAGAGATTATGGCTTCATGGTCACCGATGAAGAATTTGTGCCAAGGTCATTCGTTGAAAATGTTATAGGGTTAAATCTCCCATCAGACGTAAAAGCGCTTCTCCCTGATCGAGAACTGCTCCAACTCATAGAATC
>QMUP01000065.1 GCA_003660635.1 Candidatus Wolframiiraptor sp. | reverse complement strand
CCAAATTTGGGATTACTTGACATAGATCGGCGTTACCCGTTCGCTCACCTATACCATTAATGGTTACTTGAATATGTGTAGCACCAGATAGAACGGCCATCAGCGTATTGGCGACCGCATTTCCGGAGTCATTATGCATATGGATCCCGATCGGGGTCTTGAGAACCTTCCTTATTTCACGGACTATTTCGGCTATTTCATGGGGCAGGCATCCTCCATTTGTGTCAGCTAACACGAGCGTCCTCGCATGAGCTTCTTCAGCGGTTCTTAGCACTTGGATAGCGTATCCTCGATCATCCTTATACCCGTCAAAAAAGTGTTCCGCGTCAAAAATCACTTCGATGCCGTGGGATCTCAGATATTCTATGCTGTCTGCTATAAGCGAGAGGTTATCCTCTAAAGAGGTTTTCAGAATTTCTTTAACATGGAGATCCCAGCTTTTTCCGACGACGACCGCTAATCCGAAGCCCGATTCCACCACGGCGTTAAGGTTTTCATCCTTGGAAACAGGTCGATCTTTCCTCTTTGTCATCGTGAAAACCGCTATCTCAGCGTTCTCGAAATCTTCCTTTGATAACGCTTTAAGGAATTCCACGTCCTTGGGATTTGCAGAGGGCCATCCGGCTTCGATTACATGTACTCCCAGAGAATCCAGCTCTTTTGCAATCCTGACCTTCGCGTCTAGCGTGAAGTTAACTCCACGGCATTGCTGGCCTTCTCTGAGGGTCGCGTCAAGTGTCTCGACTTCTTTGGGAAGTAGATTAGGCGACGATTTTTGAACCACCTACCATGCTCCCACCTGATACAGATTTGACTTTACTTAGCGATCTAAACCAATATAAATTCTTCGCTGATCAGAGATAATCTTCTAATCGGCTGTATTTTCTTTGATGGGATGATTCTTCTTCGCCTCCAAGTATCAGCTTCCCATACACGCCATCGTACCCCGGAATGATCTTTATCCTGCCCTCCCTCATCCTCGAGATCACTTCCGCGACTTCGGGACCGGACTCCCTCGCGACCTCGCCTAGATCCGCCTCGAGTAGAATCTTGAATTCGCTCCCAAATCTCCTTACGAGCTTCTCGTATTCGCTAAGTATTCTCTTGGAGTTTAAACTAGTGCCCGTTTCTAAGCCCATGCTTAGGGCGAGTAATTCCTGCAACGGAAGGAGGTACATAAAGCCGTGGGCGTTTTCCGGCCTATATCCCCTCGGCATATCGGCGAGCTCCTCGACCCGGTCATCGACCCCCTTCGTCAGAGACCTGCCACAGACGGGGCACTTGTATCCCAGTTTCTTGGCCTCATCGGGAGGAAGCGGGCCGACGCCGCATTTTCTGTGCCCTGACCAGTGATATTTTCCATATGCCGGTGGGACTTCAATTGTCAGCTCTACCCTGTTTCTAGAACTCTCTCCGAGAATCGCCTCACGGAGATTCGCATATGTCAAGGACTCCAGCTCGAAGACCGTGGCCTCCCTACCTAGGCGGTATGGATATGGGCTATGTGAATCGGAGAAACTCAGGATCGTGTATTTGTTTAACCAACTAACCCTCCAATTCATCGGGGGATCGCTGCTAAGCCCCGTCTCAATTGCGTGAACGTATTTTACTTCTTCTTCATAGCATTCTTCCATCCTATTGACCCCGCTTCTAGCCCCGAAGATGCTCCACCAGGGAGTCCAGATATGCGCTGGGAAGAGGATGTTTCTCTCATCTAGACTCATGACTATCTCTACTAGCTCCGCCGGATGCATGTTTAACACGGGTCTCCCATCCACCGTTATGTCGCCGAATTTCTTGAGCTCATCAGAGAGTTGTTCCGCTACATCGAGGCCGGGCATGAGTATCACGTGGTGAATCCTCCGAGCTTTTCCCTCATACTCGTGAACTGTGGCGACTTCGACCTGCGGTACGAAGTAGATTTCCTGCCCCGTTTTCGGTTTATACAATCCACCCTCAACCGGTTCTAGATCTCTTTTAAGCTCCGAGCGCCAGGTCGGGTGTAATGCATCTCCGGTTCCTAGCAGGTTCAGTCCCTTGATTTCCGCGAAGACCACAAGCTCAGGTATATTCATGCGTTCTGACGTCGCGCCGGAGTATTTGCTGTGGATATGGAGGTCGGCGAAGACTTTCAATCCACTATTCCTCCGCGATGATTAGATCTCCCAACGCCATCTAACTACCTCTGAGACTTTGTAGGATGCCTTTGAAAGCCTCGCAGGATCTACGTTCCTCCACTCAACGATCTTCTCCGTTATCCTCTTCTCAACTACCTCAAATCCGCTGGAGACCAGCTTAAATTCTATTTCCGCGGCCGCGGCACTCACCTCTTCCTCGCTTCTAACCCGCCTTATCGCGTTTGGAGTAATCGCCCCGAAAAGCAACTCGACCTCAATTAAATCTCCTTCTAATTTCCTAACGTTCACGGCCGAAGGCAGATACTTTCCTTCCAACTCATTTACTACTTTCTGGAGCTGTTCCAATTTATCTCCAGGAGCCTTGATCTTGAATATGACTGCGGGAGCTTTCTCGTGGACTACGAAATATCCGAGATAGACCTGAAGCGCCCCCTCGAATTCAGGCCCCCTCCGCGAAAGGCCGTATATCACCAGCTCCTGGCCTTCTCGTAGGAGAAATCGCTGGCCCAGCTCGGCTGGAATCGTTATCACTAAACTGTTTCCGCTCCGTCTTATCGCGCCTCTAAAGGTTACGGTGTCTTCAACCCAGCTCATATTATCCTAATCCTCTCCAAATCACATTCATGATGTACTCATAGATATATCTTACACATAAAAGCGATCTGAAACGGCGGCCTCCTCGAGGAGGGAGCCGAGCCCCTCAAACAATTTTCCGAAAGCCATAATCCGCGACCGAGCATTTCATGGCATCAAGTATAGGATTGTCGGATCGCGTTTTCTCTATTTAAGCCGAGATTTATCGGTTTAGAAAGAGAACTCTTTAAAGGTACTTGTCTAATGGAGTGAGCCGAGGGGGCGCTAATTGCTGCTCACCGCCTTTAAAGAGAGATCGGAAGACGATTTAATCTGGCTCCTCAGATACAGGACACGCCGCAGGATACTTTTGGCCATCGGCGACGCCGGGAAGATCAGCGCCACCGCCCTCCGCGATAACCTGAAGATCAGCACCGGATCACTTTATTACAATTTAAGACAGTTAAGGGGGTTCGTAACTCAGGACAAGGACAGAAATTACATCCTAACCGAGGAAGGGAAGCGGGTATACAAAGCATTGAAGGAGAAAGGAACCATTTCAGCATCCGATCTGACGGAATCTAGGCCCCCGAGCAAGCTAGCGGGAGCTTTAAGCAGCATATTCTTCCCGGTGTGGTTGTACAGTCCTCTTTATGAGCAGAAAGCGGTTACGGCCATAGTCTCCGCGTTATGTTTCATCGTATCCTCGGCCCTGTTAATCTATACCCGTCAGATACCAATACTTTTCCACTTTTACCCCGTTCATCCATATCCCTTGCCTATAATAGGCCATTATCTCCTCAACGTCGCCCTCATCTACTGCCTTTCCACGGTAATCGCGATTTTGATCTCTGGGATCCTCTTTAAATCTAGGGGTGAAGAAGGGGTATTCAGAAGGGTATCTAAGGTTGCGTGGTCTTCTGTTCAGGAGGAGCTTAAATTCTTCCTAAGCCTCTTCGTCGCCATACTTCCATTAATGATCTTTCCCGCGGTCCTCGCGGCAAATAAACTCTTTGCACTAGGCATAATACCCATGGAGAAAACGCCATTCTATTATCTCATCAGAGACGCGTTTCTGATAGTCGCGCAGGTGGCTACTCTCCCGTTCCTGACCGCGCTTATAGCATATGGCAGGAGGATGACCGGGACCACCGCCGCCCTCGTGACCCTAGTCATCTTCTTTGTATCCCATGTAGTTTATCAATTGTCCGCGGTGAGACTCGCATTCGGGATATAGGTTTACTTAACGGTCATCTCGACTGAGACGTCCTCGGGGATCTGGATCCTCATTATCTGCCTCATGACCCTTTGATCGGTTATGAAGAGGTCTATTAGCCTCCTGTGAACCCTCAGCTCGTGTTTCCTCCAAGTCTTCGTGCCTTCCCCGCATGGGGATTTTCTAACGGATAGGATGAGCCGCCTTCTCGGAAGCGGTATAGGACCCCTTATCTTGGTCCCCGTTTTCACGGCAATCTCCCTGATCTCAGAGCATACACGCTCAACCTTCTCCAGATCCGTGCTCGTCAACTTAATCCGCACGTTCGTCGGCATCTCCTGCTCCCCTACTCCGGTCACGAGAATCCACGAGCCTCCTTATAACGTTGATTTTCGCAAAATCATATAACTAAGCAAGGGGAAGGCATAGACCGCGAAGTGAGGCTGATTAAGATAGCACTCGACCTTGACGGGGTATTGGCGGATACCATGCGACTTTGGCTAAAGATATGGAATCGGAGAACCGGACAAAACCTCACCTACGAGGAACTCGTCGAATGGGACTTCTGGCAGAGACTCGACATATCTGAAAGCGAGTTCATGGAGCTGATGAACGAGGCGTGGAGGCTGTGGAAGATGATGCCGCCCACGGAGCCCGATATCGGAGAGAAGGTCGCAAAACTCAAGTCCCTTGGAAGGATAGACATAGTGACCGCGAGGCCGAGGGAAACCGAGCCCTATGTTTTGAGATGGCTTGAAATGCACAGGATACCATATAGCGAATACGTCTGGATAAGAAGTGGCAGGATGAAACCTAAACTCAATTACGATGTATTTATCGATGATTCACCGCTCATCGCGGATGGCTGCACGCTTTATAGAAAGAAGCTCCTCCTTTACGATAGACCTTGGAATCGAGAAGTAGAGGAGAGCCGCTATATCAGGCGGATAAGAAACTTGAACGAAGCATATGAAATACTCAGAGGTGAAACTTTGACATGAAAGCCAATTACCTCAGCAAAAGAGAATCCTCTGAAATCCTAACCCGGTTAAAGACCTTGAAGTGGGGGGAAGCATTACAGAAGATCAGAATAAAAAAGAACATTCTTAGAATTGAGGAAGAAGACATCGTACTCTATAAAATTTCAAAACTCCTGATCTGTGAAAGAGGAAGAGTTCTTTTTCCCACATTGCATGAGGAATATAATCAAGAGATCCTAACCCTACTGCCCTCCCTAATAGTTGACATGGGAGCGGTACCGCATATAGCGAAGGGAGCCGATGTCATGAGGCCTGGGATTAGGAAGTTTGAGGGAGAATTTAGGAGGGGAGACTTGGTAGCCGTAAGAGATGAGAAGAATCTCAAGGCCATAGCCTTAGCATTAACCCTCGAGGATCTAGAGAAATGTAGGGAAATGAAGAGGGGGAAGGTCGCAGAAAACATCCACCACGTGAATGATAGGATCTGGAAGCTAGTCCAAAAAATAAAACACCTACTAGATAGAGACTAGCCTTCGCCGTGGACCCTGACCTTAAGTAAAAAGGGGACTCCGATTAAATTCACCACGAAGCCGACCCAGAAAACCGCCCGTAGTCCACCTAAGCCATAAATTGCTCCGCCGAATATCGGAGCGGGTATTGAGGATAGCATAGTGAAGAGATCGAGTGCCCCTATTAGGGTTCCAATTCCTTCTCCTCCCGCTGATTCGGCCAATAGACGCCTCCTCGATGGAAGATCCATGGAGCCCACGACCCCCATGAACACCGCTGCCGAGATCAAGGACAAGAGATCCCCCGTATAGGCGTAAGTTATCCACGAAATAGATGAGAGGAAGACGTGGCCAGCCAACACAAACTTACT
>QMUP01000064.1 GCA_003660635.1 Candidatus Wolframiiraptor sp. | reverse complement strand
TCCTTTCGGCTGATGCCTTCTCTAACGTTAAAGCATCTCTTCAATGTATAGACTCTATCAGAGATTGTGAGAAGTGTTTTTGGATTGAGATCCCACCCGGTTAAAGCCGAGACCAATGCTGAGAGTCTTCTAATGTTGAGATTGGAATCTTCCTCAGCTTGCATAGGTAGCCTGCATATTCCCAGTAAGCTTGCCAGTTCTCCGAAGAGCCAGATGAGTCTACAAGCTTCACCCCTCTTAACTCCAGTCTCTTCGAATCTATCCGGAGGAGGCCATGGAAGCCCGAAGTCTCTTAATCCTAACGTCACTCTCACGCTATCCCACATTCCACTCCATGCAGGTTCGATATGGCAGGCGCCTCTCGGATTTCCTATAGCGTACTGAATCGCAAAGGATTTCGAAGTCCCACGTGTATCATGGGCGGGGACTTCAAGTCCCTTTCCATGGCAAGCAAAGTCTTCGGCGTTCTTTCCAAGCTTCTCTGCAGTTCTTCTAACCCCCTCAGCTAGCAGGTCTCCAATCCCTCTTCGTTCGATGATCATCTGTAAGAGCGCCAAGTATGCTTCCGGGTCGCCCCATCTAAGCTTTATTCCATCGGTATCTTGCTCGGTTATCAATCCTTTCTCAAAAGCTTCGATTGCGAAAGCTATGACGTTTCCGGCAGAAATAGAATCAATCCCATATGTGTTGCAGAGATAATCTGCTCTCAGAAGTGGCTCCATGGATTTCATGAGCGATTGGATGCCGATCATGTCGACAGTTTCGTATTCGGCTCCCTCATGGGGAGGAGTCATGTATTTTCCCGATGGAACCCAAACGTACCTTCCGCATCCCACTGGACAGCTAAAGCACGCCCTTCTCTTGATAAGATACTTCCTCGAAAGCTCTTCTCCTGAAAGTTTTTCAACTTCTTCATAATAACATGTCTGAAAATTTTTCGCTGGTAGCCTGCCTTCTTCGTTCATTGAACTAATTCCACCCGCTGTTCCATAAAGTCCAAGTTCCTCACGCACCTTACTAAGGGCATTAATCGCTTCCATAGCGGCATCGTAGAATTCCTCAGGCTTCGCTATCTCTATTGGCCGATCTCCATCTACAACTATTGCTTTCAGCCTCTTAGATCCCATAACAGCTCCTCCACCACATCTGCCAGCAGCTCTGTCGAAATCTACCATGATATTCGCGAATCTGATGAGCTTTTCTCCGCCTGGTCCTATGCAAGCTACCGAAGCATCTAAATTACCGGTTTCCTCAAGCAGAATTTCAGTTGCTTCGTGAACCGTTTTACCCCAGATGTGTGAAGCATCCTTGATCTCTACGTCGCCGTCAAAGATGTTAATGTATACTGGATTATCAGCTACGCCCTCAACTATGATGAAATCGTATCCCGCGAATTTGAGTTTAGGCCCGAATTTTCCTCCGGCTCTTGTCTGACCGAAAATCCCCGTAAGAGGCGACTTAAAGCAGAACTCAACGCTACCAGATGATGGCGCAAGAGTTCCAGTCAGTGGTCCGGTTGTCGCTATGAGCTTGTTTTCTGGGCTGAGTGGGTCTACGCCTTTTTTAAGCTCGTCCCATAGAATTCTCGTAGCATAACCTGTTCCACCGAGATATAATTTTAACAGGTCTACCCGCGTATCCTCCTTGACCACCTTCCCCTTGCCAAGATCTATTCTAAGCATTTTTCCAGAGTAGCCGTAAAGCTTACCACTTGCCATAATCTTCTTCACCTCTTGTCAGGCATTAAGGCTGTAAGCTCTTTTCTCTGAAGCCTTGAGAAAGCGATCCGCTTGTATGCGACAGCTTTATCGGCATCGAGATATAAGAGGGCGTTCTCCGGACAGACTTTAACACACTCGGGATCTCCACCGCATAAATCGCATATCAAAGCCTTATGATCATCAGGATCTATCGATGCAGCTCCATAAGGACAGACATATACGCAAATGCCGCAGCCGGTGCACTTGTTCACGTCTACTTTTATGGCCCCCGTCTCCTTGCTCCGAGAAATAGCCTCAGTGGGACATGCATCGATGCATAAACCACATTGAATACAGTATATCGGCGTATCTATAGCTTCATGCGGCATTCTTACAACGTGAATCCTCGACTTCGATGGACTTACTACCTTAAAATGTTTATAGGAGCACGCCAACTCGCAGAGTCTGCACCCGGTGCACTTATTCGGATTAACGACGAGATTTTTCAACATGTCATTAAAAATCGGCTTTCATAATATTTTAAAGTTTTTAATATCAAAAATTGAAGAATAAGATTACGCTGAGAGGTGATGTTGTTCGTTTCGTTGAATGATTTAGAAATTTATGGTCTCTAGGATTACAAACGCTGTAGAAATTTGATGTAGATAACTGGGTTCAGATCTGTGCAGCGGTCTTAGACTTATTTTCCCATACATTTATCTTATTCAAAGTTGTCTTCATATCGCATGAGTATGGCGGCTCGGCCACATGATAAAAGCCTAATCAGGAAGATCTCCCTCGAAGAAAGGACCCCGATAGTTGATCTCATCTTGAAAACAATTGACGGTCTTTCGGATGTCCCCGCTAGGAGGGCCACATTGCTCGGGATATGTCCGATATCTCGATCAGCGGTAAAGGCTTCAATAGAGTGTGCGAAGCTCCTTAATTTTCCCTTAATGTTTGTCGCGACCCTAAACCAGGTGGACATAGATGGGGGATATACGGGGCTAACTCAGAAGGACTTCGTTAACCTAGTTAGGCGAGAATGCGAGAACCTAGATTTCAGCGGGCCAACGATCATAGCCTTGGATCACGGCGGCCCATGGCTCAAGGATAGGCATGTCATCGAGAGACTTGAATTAGATGAGGCTCTAGAATGGGTTAGAAAGTCTATTGAAGCATGTATAAAGGCCGGATACGACCTACTTCATATAGACACGACGGTCGATATATGGTTAAAAGAAGAAAACCTGAGCATGGAGACCATAGTAGAGAGAACGGTCGCCCTAATAGAGTACGCAGAGACCGTTAGGAAGGAAAACGGTCTTCCAAGATTAAGCTATGAGGTTGGAACCGAGGAGGTCCGAGGTGGGATAACCTCTCCTCAACTCTTCAGAGAATTCATCATAAAGCTCAGGATGGGGCTCAGGAAGAAGGGCTTAGAAGATACGTGGCCATGTTTTATCGTCGGGAACGTGGGAACATATCTAGCTCCAACAAACAAGTTCGACGCGGAGAAGGCGAGAACCTTAGTCAAGATAGCGGAAGCTTACGGTCTTTATGTGAAAGGTCATTACACGGACTACGTGTCCAATCCAGAAGATTATCCAAAAGCGGGAATGGGGGGAGCGAATATAGGTCCGGAGCTGGCGCATGCCGAATACGTCGCACTCGGAGAACTTGATGAACTTGAAAAAATAATTCATGAACGCGTGCACGCTATTAAATTATCTAATATCACGGAAAAGCTGGATGATGCGGTGATTAAAAGCGGCAGATGGAGAAAATGGTTGACTAAGGAGGAGGCGGCTCTGGGTTTTGATCGATTACCTATAGAGAGGAGGAAGTGGCTCCTCGGAACGGGGGCTCGATACGTTCTATCAAGTCCTGAACTTATTGAGGTCAGGATGAGGCTTCAGGAAAATTTGGAAAAATATGGTGTGGACGCCGATAGAGTCGTGACTGCTAAATTGAGAGACGTTATCTGGAACTACGTTCACGCCTTCAACCTAAGAGACCTAACCTTGGAGCTTAACAAGAACCTCGCCAAACGAATCTCAAAAATCCCATAAGTGCCTCACGCCTAGTCTTTTGCATCCGCTAAGTTAAGGAGGAAGTTAAGCCCCGGCCGGGCTTTGAACCCGGGACCCCTGGCTTTTTGGCTTTTTTAGGATACCAAGCCAGTGCTCTAACCGGGCTGAGCTACCGGGGCATGTACTACTTTGGCCGTTTTTGATTTGGTTTCTTCTTCGTTAAAAATTTAATTTTCGGTTTAGAGTGTGGGCTTCGTGAAGTTTAGTTGCTCGATCACGGCGTGGGGGGCGTAGACGGGGGTCTCGACCTCCCACCATGTGATCCAATATCTCTCTCTACCGAGCTGTCGAATGTTCTTGAAGACCCTTATCATGTTGTCGCTTATCCTCAGCCTCTTCACCGCGCCTTCTATGCTCCCCTTTCTTATTCTGAGCACGGCGTCGCGGGGGATCGTCGAAAAGTCTCCAGTTCGATAATTTTGATATCTCAGATACCAGTCATTTGTGACATATATTCCATCGTCTATTCCGGAGATTAGCTTGTCTAAATCCTCTCCAGGCCCCTCGACGATTAGGTTAAACGGCGTGGGAACAATTAATCCCGCATTTGCCGTGGTTTCTGTGTTGAATTTTTTGGCTGTGGTCGAGTTATGTAGATACGTCTTCAGAGTTCCCCTCTCGATTATCACATTTCTCCTAGTCGGAATTCCCTCATCGTCAAATGGACAGGAGCCGTAGGTGCCGGGGATCGTGGGGTCATCTATCAGAGTAAGTATTTCGGAGGAGACTTCCTCTCCGATCTTTTCAGCTAGAAAGGATAATCCGGCGTCGACGTAAAACGCCGAGGCGGATCTCCCGACTTCCTCAACTAGATTCGCGAAGGTCATTGGGCCTAGTAATGCCTCATAGGTTCCGGGTTCTCCCTCAACGGGATTAACTGCCATCTTGGCGAGTTCTCCAGCCCTCCTTCCAGCTTCCTCGGGATCGAAGTCCTCTTCCCGCGCCGCGACTGAAACAAAGTGACCAGTAGCGTCATCTGAGGCGAAGGCCCTTATTGATAGTTCTATAGACGCATCTTCAACGACGCCATACGCTCCGCCGCTCGTCCTCAGCCAAGATTTACCCGTAGAATAGATTAGGGTCCCAGCAGTCCGCGTGGCCCCCTCCGATAATGCCGCGTTTATGGCGGCTTCTACCGAGTCGGCCAGCCTATCTGGGTCTCCGCGTATTTTCTCCGCCCTCAATAACCTCTTATCGTACTTGAATGGCCCCTTAGGTAAAGGTGCGTATACGTCGGCTGGTTGGCTCATTTTCGCCAGATGGACGGCGCGCTCAACTGCTTCATCGATGTTCCGAAGCGATACGCTGTTTACCGACACCGCCGCCCGCTTCTCCTTTATCGCCACGAAGATGTCGACCGACGTCTCCTCCCTATCCTCGGCGACCACGACCTCGTTGTTTGCGAACTTAATCCTCCGCTCTCGTCCTATGTAAATCTCCGCGACGGCGTCTGTCGCACCCAGCTTTAGGGCCCGCGAAACTATACGCCTCACGAGTCTATAGGGCTCCAAGCCAGTCGAACAGGTGCACATATAAGCAATAAAGATTACTCGATGGCCTCGAAGGGGGTTAGTTTTTAGCCTACAGAAGCCTCTGGCTATTCGGAAATGGCCCACGTCGAAGGCGGCGTCGCTGAGATGGCCTTCAAGATCCTCGAGGAGGCCGAGATAAGCCTAGGCCGAGTAAGGGCTCTCAGCATACATGGAGCCGCCGCTCTCGGAAACTTTGACAAGCCATCACAACTCTTAGTGGTCCTCGGAGGCTCCCATCCTTTCAAGGTCCGCAGAAGAAAGAAGCCGCCCAAAATAGATTTAATGATATTTGTCGGTGAACGGGAGCTTCTCGGAGACTGTTCGGAAGAAGAGTTAGGCGGCGCAGTTGCCGGCGTATTTCTCTTACCTTACATCCCGGTCATCGCTGTAGATCTCTTGGAGAAGGTGGATGTGATCTATAAGAGACATGTAATAATCGAGTCTCTTCAAAATCTGATCTTAGAACATAAACTCGCTTCC
>QMUP01000063.1 GCA_003660635.1 Candidatus Wolframiiraptor sp. | reverse complement strand
ATCGTGAAGGTTTTCGGATCGAAGAAGCTCCTAAACTATCCCAGAGAGCATCCCCACTTCTATGATTGGATGAATAAGACGTTTGAGGAGAAGCTCGACGAATACTTTGAAGATGAAGATCTGAAAACCCTGCTATGCGCCCTGATGGGATACATTGGAGCGGAGCCCAGCGAGGTTCCGGCGAGCAGCGCCCTGACGGCCGTGGTCTCATACTATATTCATGGGGGATATTTTCCGAGGGGAGGGGCGCAGAACTTCGCCGAGACCCTTAGGAGGTTCATCGAGGATCATGGTGGGAGAGTCTTGCTTAGACATAGGGTGGACGAGATATTGGTGGAGGATGGGAGGGTCAGGGGTGTGAGGGCCGGTGGAAGGGTGTTTAGGGCTCCGATAGTCGTGGCCAACGCAAATGCCAAGACAGTATTTCTAGAATTGGTTGGGGAAAGACATCTGGATAAAGAGTTCGTCGAATACATTAAGGGGTTGAAGATGTCCCCCTCATCCTTCGCCGTCTTCCTAGGACTCGACATGAATCTAAGAGATCTTCCATCGATAACGGTCAACCTCGATGAAGGATATTATCTGGTCATAAACTCGAACGCGGACCCAAGCCTCGCCCCAAAAGGTAAGACCAGCATTATGATCTTAACGGCAGCGAATTATCGCGACTTTCCGGAGAGGGGGACTGAGGAATACATTAGATTAAAGGAGGCGCTCGCGGAGAAGCTCATCGAGAGGGCTGAGAAGCTGATTCCGGGTCTATCCAAACATATCGTTGTGATGGATGCGGCGACCCCTAAAACCTATGAGAGATATACCTCCATGCCCGAGGGAGCGATCTACTCATTCGATCAATCGATCCACACCAAGAGGCCGTACTTCAAGACCCCGATAAGAGGGCTATATCTGGCCAGCGCATCCACGTTCCCGGGAGGCGGAATAGAGGCCGTCACGATCTCGGGGATAATCTGCGCGAACGATGTCTGCGGATGGAAGGTGAGATAAGCGGGCTTGGAGACCGCGTGGGAGAAGGACCCGTAGGATAAGAATATAAGATGAATGGGATCTAGGATCTGATGGGCCCGTGGCCTAGCTTGGATAAGGCGGCGGCCTCCTAAGCCGCAGATCGTGGGTTCAAATCCCACCGGGCCCGTTGATTTCTCTTTTATTCCGAGGGTTATTGGATTGTTTCCTCTGTTTTTCTCGTTATGATAGATGAGATTAGGGCCGAGGCTATTATCACGATTATTATCGCCGTGTAGGTTTCGATGTTTATTATGCCTGCTTTTAGTCCGAAGAGCGCCGAGACTATGCCGAAGGTCAGCCTGAAGTTGAAGATTATTCCCACGAATTTCGATATGGATTCTCCACCCCGCAATTTCTTGAAGGCTATTTTTGCGGAGAAATATTTTGATAGGAAGGCGAGGGGGAGGAGGACTGCGGCTAATATTAGGTTAGTTGAATTCATGATCGAGAACTTCATGAATGACCCTGCCTTGAAGAAGAAGATTGGGGAGAAGAACGCGAAGACTATTCCCTTGAGCTTATCGACTAGTGCCCCATGCTCTTCTAGGACCTCCGAAAAGAGGAATCCCATCATGAACGCGAGGACGGCTTCGCTGACCATGACCCTCTCCGCGAAAAAGAGTAGCGTTAACAAGATCAGTAAGAGGAACTTCAACTCCATCTCCGCGAGGTTCTCTCTGTATCGGGAGAAGAGCCATTTACCGAGTTTTGGGGTGTACCACATAAAAAGGACGAGGATGGCGAAGAAGCTTATCGTCACATAGTCTATCGCGGCGAAGATCACCGTAAGCGAAATCATGCTCCATACATCTATCAGCATGGCCGCGGCCATGATTACGTGGCCTATCTGGAGATTCAGCAACCCTCTTTCACGTAGTATTGGATAGAGAAGGGCGAGAGATGTTGTGGAGAGAGCTATGGCGACCAAAGCGGATTGCCTCAGATCGAAGTTAAAGATCGGCAGGGCCGCCGCAAAAATCACGCAGAAGGGGATAAAATAGGCGGATGAGGCAAGTAAGACACTATGTTTGGCATGTTTTTTCAGCTCTTCTTTATCTAGTTCGAGACCTGCCAGGAACATTAATCCCAAGATCCCATAATTTGCCATGAAATCTATCCAAGGGAGAGAGTCTATATCAAAGAGATTTCCTCCGATTACACCCGCCACGCTCTCGAGGATCGCCGTTGGCAACCCTATTTCAAGTGAAAGGAAGCCAAACGACACGATGAGGAGGATTACCCAAAGCTCCTTCATTACCCGCACCAAGCGGAAGGTATCCTAATTTAAACCAAACTATGTTAACGTCTACTCCGCTCGGCTGAAAAATATGTCCTTTACATATTTTTGGGTAAAGGTTATATAAGCCGCCCGCCTCAACTCAGTTAGGTGATGTTGAAAGATGTCATGGGAGAGCTGGTGGAGGAGGAGGTCGCCGTTTAGTAAGATCTTCGAAGAAATGGAGAGGATGATGAAGGAATTAGATGAAATGTTCTCAAAATCATTTGAAGAGCTTGAACGCGAGTTCCCCAGAAACCTGATCCGCGAGCGGAAGACGGATAGGGGGTATATTAGGGAATTCGGTCCAATCGTCTATGGATATTCCATTAGGATCGGGCCGGATGGGAAGCCCATTATAAGGGAGTTTGGGAACATCAGGCCTGGACGATTACCGAAGATCGTAGAAGTCAGCGAGACGAGGGAGCCATTAGTGGACGTCTATGAGGAGGAAGATTCCATTAAGGTCATTGCCGAAGTACCGGGTGTCGATAAAAATGACATAAACTTGAACGTTACCGAGAAAAAGCTGATAATCTCAGTTGACACACCGCAGAGGAAGTATTACAAAGAGGTTGACTTACCGGCGGAAGTTGATCCACAGTCCTCAAAAGCCACATACAAGAACGGCGTATTAGAGGTAGTTTTGAAGAAGGTTGGAACGGGAAGTAAGGGAGTGAAGATAAAGATCGAATAAATCGCAACACCCCTCCATTTTTTACATAACATCTATCACGGGTATACCCAGTAATTTAAGGACATTTCCGAAGACTATGGTGAACGCTTTTACCAATCCTAGTCTAAATCTTTTTACAGATTCCTCCGCATGGAGGACTGGGGCTTTTTCATAGAAGTTATTGAATTCTGATGCAAGCCTATATGCATAGTTCGCTATGGGCTTAACCAGCAGATTTTCTCCGAATTCCTGTATGAGTATGGGGAGAAAGGTCATCCGTCTCAGTAACGCCTTCTCGACATCCATTAAGGATCCCGGCGGATTCGTAGAAACTTGTGAATCAGATTTTTCGAGGATCCTGCAGGCCCTCGCGTAAGTGTATTGCAGATATGGTGCGGTATCACCTTCCAACTTCAACATGTCTTCCGTGTTTAAGACTATCATCTTGTCTATATCGGGTTTGATTAAAGAGTATCTTAAGGCGCCGACCGCGATCTTTTCCGCCACTTTTTCAATTCGATTCATATCCCAGTCCGGATGCCTTTGGGCCACTTCTTCCGCAGCCCGTTTTTTCAGCATGTCTATTAGCTGATCTACTTTGACGTATAGTCCCCGTCTTCCACTCATGTGGATTATCTGTTGATCTGGTCCAGGTGAGAAACCTAGTTTTTCCGCATCGCTCCTGCTGAGGGCAACGACCTCATACGCGTAATGGATGTATTTCTCTGACTGAAGCCCCATGATCTTCAAGGCGTATCTGACTATTTCTTGTGGCCTCTTCTGCCTCACGTCGATTACGTTTATCACTTTTTCAATCTTCGACAGCTTCAGCTGGATATCGCCGTTTCCAGAGGTTATGTAGATTTTTGTGCCATCTGGATTTTTACCAAAAATAGCGTAGGTAAAGTCTTTGGAGGTCCCCCCGAGCTTCCAAGAGGCATAGGCTATATCCCTTGCGATATAGGTCGTCGTCCCGTCGCTCTTGACTAGGACCTCGTCTCCCTCCTTTGATAGGACCGGGTGTTTAGATAAATCTAGTAACCAGCATCCCGCCTTAGGACCCGACTCCGCGTGATATATCGCGCCCTTTTCTTTGAGTTTTTCAAAGACCTCGTCCCAGAGCCTGTACCCCAAAATGTCGCTCTCCATGTTCAGGATGTCATATCTCGCCCCAAGCCTCCAACAGGTTTTGAGCTGATCCCTTAGGACCCTTTCCACGATCACTTTATTCAACTCGAAGTATTTTCCGCCGCGTGACTCGATCTCTTTAACGATCTGCTTTCTCCTCTCGGCGAGGATGGGGTCCTCCTCCACTCGTTTAACGGATTCGACGTAGACGATGTCCCCGCAATATTCGTCGAAGCGCATGCCTTCTGGCGGATCTAATGAGTAGCCGAGTTCGGAGAACCCTAAAACTACGTCGGCCATCTGCGTTCCACTATCATCGATATAGTTGAGGATTGTGACATCGTATCCTAGGAATTTGAATATCCTAGCGACCGTATCTCCTAGGCAGGTATTCCGCGCGTGGCCCACATGAAGGGGTTTGTTGGGATTAACGCTCGTATGTTCTATGATTATCCTCTTTCCCTCGCCGATTTTCGAGGAACCATATCGCTCACCTTCTTCAAAGATTTCGTTTAGAATCGATTCAGCGTATTTATTCCAATCGACCTTAAAATTGAGGTAGCCGCCGACGGCCTCAACGGAACTCACCAACTCCGCCTTCGAGAGATCGATCAGTTGAGCCAGTTCCTCCGCGATTTCACGCGGGTCCTTCTTTAGTTTCTTTGCTAGCTGGAAGGGCGCGGTCGAAGATACCTCGCCGTAATCCGGGTTCTTCGATAACTGGATTTTAGGGTCGTCTACCCCAGCTTCTCTCAGCAACGATTCGGCTTCTGCGATGAGTTTCCTTAATCCCATCTTCCACCATCAAGTGGATGGGTTTCTGTTAAACTTTATCGCTTAATGAGGTGAAATCTAGGATGAGGTCATGAGCGAGATCATGTATAAAGTGATTGAGAAGGTCTCGGCGGAAAACGTCTTGAACCTCGCATCTAAGCTCATCAAGGTTCCCAGCGTTAACCCCCCGGGCGACACCAAGGAGATAGCTGGGGTGATCAAGGAGCATTTAGGGGATAATGGGATCTCGGCGGAGCTCTATGAACCGAGTCCTGGAAAAGTGAACGTCGTGGCGAGAATCGGAGGGGGCCGGGAGGAAGACGCCCTCATCCTAAACGGGCATATGGACGTAGTCCCCGTCGGCGATGAGGCCAGATGGAGCTTTCCACCCTTCTCGGGGGAGGTGAAAAATGGATTCTTACTTGGTAGGGGAGCCTCTGATATGAAGGGTGGGCTAGCGGGGATCATAGAGGCATTTATCGCGGCGGCGAGATTTGAGGACGAATTCAAGAGACCTGTGATCCTCACATGCGTCGCGGATGAGGAAACCGGTGGAAGATTCGGAGCGAAATATCTACTCGAAAACGGGATAACACGCGGGTCAAGCGTCTTAATTGCCGAACCTACGGGGCTCGATTTCATAAACATAGGTGAGAAAGGGATATTATGGAGCAAGATCAGGATTCGGGGTAAACCCGGTCATGGAAGCTTGGCGCCATATGTCGGCGAAAACGCGATAACTAAGACATGCGAAGCCCTCCAAGAACTCCTAAAAGTAACGGAGATGCGGTCGACGCTGCCGGGAGAACTGGATGAAGTTGTTAAGTTTTCTAGGGAATTCGTTGAGCGGAGGGGTGGGAAAGGCGTTGGCATAGTCTTGGATCACGTAACCATTAACATAGGGATGATTCGGGGAGGGGTGAAGGTGAATGTGGTCCCAGATCTCT
>QMUP01000062.1 GCA_003660635.1 Candidatus Wolframiiraptor sp. | reverse complement strand
TGAATTTGCAGATGAGTTTGTAGCCTTCTTTTTCAAATTCTAGTCTTGAACAGAAGTTTTCTAGGAAGTTGCGGAGGAGTTGTTCTATTTCTATTCCCATGATTTGGAAGTGTCCGCTGATGACTTTTCTGTATATTCTCGGAAAGTTTTCCCAGTTTATTCCTTCTAGTATGAGTTTTGTTAGTGTTACTAGTTTGGATACTGCTTCTCCGATTTACATTCCTCTTAGTGTTGCGTCGTCCCAGAGCCATTGTGAAATGTCTGAGACAAATCCTCGGAGTAGGAAGAGTGTTTCGGATCTGTGTTTTCGGAGTTTTTCACTTTTTTCTTCCATTATGAGGAGGTGTAGTGCGGCTATTTTTGCTGCTAGTTCGAGTAGATCTTTACGTGAGAGGAATATGTCTGCTTCTATGAGGGTGTTGGTGATTCTTCTTCCTAGTCTGTCTCTTGATACTTCGTTTATTTTTTGATCTGCTTTGTGGCTTAGGACGAGGAATATTGAGAGGGGGATGTTTTCGTTGAATGCGTATTCGGAGTAGGTTATTACGATGTTGGCGAATTGTTCGATGTATTTTCTTTGTTCTTCTTCGGAGAATGATGGGTTTATGAGAAGGTCGACTTCGTCGATGAAAACAGCTGCATATGCGTTTCTATCTTTTGCTTTGGTTAATATTTCTGATATTCGTTTATTTACTTCGGCGAGATTGTTGATGTTGAGGCTGAAATAGTCTGTTATGAAATTGTTTTTTGTGTTTAGTTCCCAGTAGAGAAATCTTGCGAGCTGTGTTTTTCCGGTTCCATATTTTAATCTGCGTGTTCTTATTGTGAAGATTCCTTCCCAGAGTCTTTCTTGGAGGTGTTTGATTGCTGTTTGTATTTTTTCTTCGATTTCTTTGCTTCTGATTATTACTGGTTTTACGTCTGAGAGTTTAGCATTAACTGCACGGCCGTTTATCCAGCTGTTAAAAACTCGTAGTATGTTTTCTCTAACCATTTTTCTGTGAATATCTTCTTTTATGCGTTCAAGGTCGCTGCTTGTGATTTGTAAGCCTGGTAGATGTGAAATATTATGTGACAATTATTCTCACCTTGTCTTCGGGTGCGATTACGATTTCAAAAAATTTTTTTCCACTTTCTCGGTCAATGTACGAGTTTATGAATTTTGAAGGTGGGAGTTGGTTGATTTGGTCTGCTGGTATATGTCTTCCATGTTTTTTTGCTACTTCTTGTGGGATGTTGAGCCCAGGGATGTCTATTTTACCTTCTGCCCATAGTTTTATGATGATGTCATCAATGTCGCGGATTGGAAATTTCTTTTTGATGTCTGAGAATTTTACTTCTCCTTTTGCCAGTATGTGCGAGAGTACAAGGTCTTCTGTGCTTTTTGAATATATTGTCTTGGGAATTGAGCAGATAACACCTAGTTTTTTAAGGAGTGAAAGTAGGGCTTTGCAAGATGAGGTTGATATTTTGATTCCGTGTTTCTTTAATAGTTCTTGAAGAACGATACTGTTAAGGGGTTGTGATTTGTTTTCCATTTCGTTAAGTACTTTGTGGAGAGGTAGTTTTTGGAAAAGTTTTTCTTTGAGGAGGGCTAGGAATTCTTCGTACGAGGGTGGGATGTTTTGTTTTTCCTCTTCGAATAATAGATTGCCAAAATTGACGTATGATTTTAGGGTTTTTTCTTTTATTCCTAATTTTTCTTTTATTTTGGTGGCGTTTTTCATTGTTAGTACTTTGAAGAATCGATAAAGGTTCACGTAAGGAATTACAATCCTTTTGATGTTGTTAGGCAAAATGCTCCCCACCTACCGTTATTAGTGTGTCTAGCGATTGTTACGCCTTATTCATCAATTTAATATTTTTCTTAATATTACATTTTTGATTCTGTTATATGGTTAAAGAAGGTAAATGATCTTATATAAACTTCCGTATTTTTGATGTTTCTTTTGGAGACTCTTTGGGTCATGCTGTTTTGCGAGTTGTGTGTTTTCTGGTTGTTTAAAGTGATGTTTGTGCCTAAAGGTTTTCTCTAGAAGAAAATTATTAAAGCAAGAGGAATATATTTTCTGATGTGAAATTTTATTGAGGATTGTGGAAGGATAAATGTCGGTTTGAAATGTATATGAACATTTGTACGAGGATATTTCACATTAGTATTATGGTAGCCTCTTGTGTTAATTTACTTGTAAATTTTAGGTAAGGAATGGCGAAGAAGAGGATTAGCAATGCTAAGAATAGCATGTGTTTTTGCATCCTGGGGGTGCTGATATTATAAGGAATTTGCAGCAACTTTTATTTGCTACAAATAGGGCGCGCGCTGAATAGCCCAAGATTAGTGAATTTACGAAAATATTTGCAAAATTTCCCTTAAGAATTCGGAATTATATTGTTATAAAGTTTTGTCAGCGTTATTGTCTGTGTCTTGGGTAGGAATGTGGTAATAACTGGTTAAAATGTTTTTACTATAATAAATGCTGTTGGGGGATGTTTAATATTTTTCTAAAATTTCTTTCCATCTTGTGAGGTATGTGTGATCGATGCCGAGTTGTTCTTTGAGTTGTATTTTTTCGCATGTTTCTATGTCTTTTTTTAGGGTTTTTATGATTTCCTTTTTTGATAGTTTCGTTATTGTTTCTATTTCTTTGGCATGTGTTGCTATGAAGTGTTTTTTTGCTTGCTCGATGTTTAGTTTGTTGAAAAATTCTTCTATTATTGTTTTTTGTTTATTTTTTCTTAATTTATTGAGTATTTTTTTGCATATTTCGCATTGGCATAGTAAATGAGGGTTGGATTGGTAAAGGGTCCTTGCTTTTCTTTCAGAGAGTTTTGCGTGTATGGGTGGAAAATAATATCTTTTTGTGGTTCTTCCACCTAGGGTCGGTGTGTCGACGTTTTTTGCTTCTCCGTAGCAAATACCACGGGAGTATCCTTTTAGGCCGTATTTTGATAGTAATAAGGAGAAATATCCTCCGTAAAGAGAATATATTGGTTTTTTGCTTTTTTCTGCTAATGTGCGTACAAATTGTACTAGGCCTTCGAGAAATTTTTGGTCATCTTTTGTTTCATCGAGATCTGATATCCATAATAGGTATCCATCGATTTGGATGTTCGAATAGTCTTCTATGACTTTTTTTATTTCTTTGTTGTCTAGGAGTATGTTTTTTGAAAAGCAAATGACAGAGTATATTTTTTCATTCTTTTTGAATTTTTCAGTTCTTTTTGAGAATTCTTGTGTTATTAGATACCAAGGATCTGTTGTGGAAGAGAAGTAAAAATATGGTGCTATGAGGTATTTGGGTTTTAGAGGTTTTTTTGCCTCGCCGAGTATTTCCATATATTCTAATATTGATTGTTGTGCTGGTGATGAGATCATAATGTTTTTTTGAAGGTTTAAAACGTTTTTAATAAATTTTTCTAGCAATTTTTCATTCCATTGTCCGTTTTTTAAAAAATCGCTTGGAACAAACTCGCGATTTTTTAATATGTTTGATATTGGTTTTTCAAACCGTTCTATGAGTTTTTTAAACGATTTTTTTAGTTCGTCGTTTTTGGTTAAGAGATCGAAACTCCTTCCAAACACATAAGTCATAGGGTCAATGAGGAAGGGTTTCTCTAATTCTTGAATAAAGACAGGTATGGACGAGGAGTAGAGAGATAAAAGGTGGGCTCCTATAATAATTCCGTCGTAATATTTTTTCATATCTTTGAATAGTGATTTTTCTCCTACGCTACCTAATCTATAAAAAATTTCGGTCATTATGATCTCCTTTCTATTTCTTTTATTAGTTTTTCATATATACTTCTATGGAGTTCGTTGTTTTTTCTGCTTTCTAAAATTATGTTGACTTGCCTGTTTACGGACAATAAACCAATTCCATGTTTTTTGAAGATTTGAAGTGGTATGTTGGAGATGTATTTATGCCAGAATGCTGCATATACTTTTTGTGCAAATAATTTACAGCAGAGAACTTGGGGTAGGATTTTTTTCCAGTCTCTAACCTTTGCTTCAATAGCAACGATTTCTTTGTTCTTGATTGCTACAAGATCTACCCGTCCTTCTAAAACTTTAACTTCCTTATAACATTGGAATCCTTGTTTTTCCATGAATTTTTTCACGCAACTAACAATATATTTTTCGCTGACCATCGATTTCACCCGTATTTGTCTAAAAATTCTTCAGGTGTTAATATCTCAATATTATTTTTTGCTACCAGAAAATCTTCTTTATTTCGAGTTATTAGAACCTTACAGTTTGCTGATATGGCGGAAGTAAATTGAATTGCATCTTCAAAGTCTTCCATTTCTGATTTAAAGGATAAATTTATGATTTGCATATCTAGTGGAATTACTTCGAACTCTTCGATTATGGTTTTGACGTAGTTTTTTGCATCTTTTTCAGGTATATCTTTAGATAGGAGAAACCATAAAATGGGGATTGTTAGTGCAGAAATGTAGCCTTTGATTTTTCTGTTTCTAACTCTGTTTATGATTTCAAGGCTGTAGGTCCATCCTTTTCTTCTTCTTCTGAAAATATCCATGAAAATGTTCACGTCAACTAATATCATTTTAAAAACCTCTCTGAGATGATGTGCTTTAGAAGTTTTTTCTCTTCTTTGACGCTTAGTTCTGGAAGTATTCCTACAAGTTTGAACAGTTTTTTGTCTATTTTCGATGAGGGGAATTTTTCTTTAAATTCAAGCTCAGGTGAAGGGAGTATTCTTTTTTTGATTAGGGATTTTATTGTAAATTGTGGGAATTTTCTATAGATGTGCTCGATTAGGAATTTTAGTGGTTCTTTATTGAATCGTTTTTTCAATTCTTCTATTGCTTTTAGGTCTTCGGGGGATATTTTCTGTAGGAGGTGGTGGGCTATTTTTTCTCCTCTTTTGGTCAGGGAAAATATTTTTATTTTCTTTTCTTCTAATTCTAGAATTTCGGATGCTTCTAGCTCTGTTTTAATATAGTCGTAGTCTTTTTCTTCTAGTGGTGAAAGTTCTCTTTCTTCGATTTTTATTAGATTTAAGTCTTTTGCTGTTTCTAGATAGTCCATTACTTGAGAGGACCATGGTCCATAGTCCCATGGTTCAAAATTAAATTCCTTTTTAAGTTGTTTGAAATGGTTTTCCACTAATAAAAATAACAATTTTGTAAGTCTGGTAACTCCTTCAATTTTTTCTTTATTTTTGGCATAAAGTAGGAGTATTATTAAATCTAGACCAGATCTTATCATACTTTGTCACCATTAATCGCACAACTAATTGTTTAATACTAAAGTATATAAGTTCAAACCCCCTTTCTCCCATTTTAATATATTTCTTTTTGTTAATTAATTTTTTGGTCTAAAGCAACTTTATTCTCCTTTATTTGATAAGTGTTGTCTAGATTATTTATGAATCCTAAAAATATTTTTAGAATTTGTTGCATGGTTTTATATTTATTAAGTTGTCTTTACGATTTTAAACTGGGGTTGTAATTTTCAATTAAATGAAGAATATAAGTTGTTTTCTTTTCTTTAAACGGCATTATGAGCTAGGATGTGAAAATTTCATGGAAAGACTTGTGTGGAATTAAAACTATTCTTAATTTGATTCACAAAACTTCTTTCTATTACGTTCTCTATAACCTTCACCGTTATTATTTCAATTTTCCTAAAAATATTTATCTACAGAAAACAAAATATAGCGCGCGCTAGGAGAAAGTTAAGAGGAGTATGGTAGCTGTGTGTTTTAGCTAGGTTTTTAAGGGGGGATGCGTATTTTTTGTTGATGTTTTGCGGGTGGTGGTAGGTTGTGGAAGAGAGGATTGTTGTTGATCCTAGGGTTTTGCGGGGTAAGGCTGTCATTAAGGGTACTCGTATTCCTGTTTATT
>QMUP01000061.1 GCA_003660635.1 Candidatus Wolframiiraptor sp. | reverse complement strand
GGTTTCCCTGTCGAAAGTCCCACAAACTTGCTTCAAAAGCTTACGGCCTCGGTGGCCCCCATAGATCCGGATATACTACTGGCGTTAATCCTATTTTCATCGATGCTAAGTGGCGCTACTTTAAACGCGATCTTCGCATTCGGAGAAGAGATCGGATGGAGAGGGTTGATGCTCGAAGAACTTTTACATAAGGTGAACTGGGTCGTGGCAGGAATTCTAATAGGACTAGTTTGGTCTTTCTGGCACGCACCTCTCATATTCTTGCTCGGATATAATTATCCCACCGATCGAGAAATTGGATTTGTAATATTCACCGTTCTCTGCATACTTTGGAGTCATATCCTCATCATTCTAAAGATGAGAAGTGGGAGCATAATTCATCCCTCCGTAATGCATGGAACCTTGAACGCGTTTCCGGGAATAATGTTTGCATCGGTTCCGGTCAGTAGGATACTCGGCATCCCAGTCGGATTACTTTCTATCGCGGCCTCGGCGACGGTGCTCATATTCCTCTTAGGCATGATACTAATCGGAGAAAGGGTAAGTGGAAGATAAGATTACTTGAATAGCTCTCTGATGATGTTTAGGGATTCCCTGATAAATTCCTCTTCGGCGATTGTTCTCCCAAGGCCTCCCTGTCCAAGCCTATCCTTTCCGCCGCCTCTCCCTCCAAACTTCTGGGCTATCATCGATACGAGTTTGCCGGCATGTACTCCCCTCTCCAAGGCCTCCTTATTCGCGACAGCTACTAGGGAAAGTCTTTCACGGCCATAGGCCGCGATGAAGCACGCGGGTTCTGGTTTAGAAAGCAGATTGTCCGAGATCTGTAAGACGTATTCTCTATCATCTTCATCTTCCCTCACCACATAGAATTTGATGTCATTTATGATCAGAGCCGGCTTTTGGGAGAGTTCAATCGCCCTTAACTTTGCCGCGGATGAGAGTAAGCGCCTAACGGTCCTACGCAGCTCCCTAACCTCATTCAAAACCTCCTGGACCTTTCTTTCAACCACCTCCACAGGCGCTCCAAGTATCCCAGCAATCCCCCGCACAAGCCTCCAGTCCTCTTGAATGTAGGGTAGCGCGGCTGGCCCCGCGGCGAAGATCAGCCTCTCCACTCCATCCTGTATCCTCTCGGTCTTGATGATCTTGATTATCCCGACGTCTTCGGTATTCTCTACGTGTAGTCCGGCGCAGGCCTCGGCATCCCATCCTGGGATCTCGACGACCCGTATCTCAGCGGATGGGACCTCTCCGCCTTGATAGAGCTGGAATCCGTAGCGTGCTTCGGCCTCGTTTCTATTCATCAGAGCTATCCTAACCGGTATCCTCGAAGCCACGATTCTATTCGCCTCATCCTCTATACGTTTCACGTCTTCGTAGGTTAGCCGCTTATGATGACTTATGTCGAGCCTCGCGGCATCCGGTTCCTTACTGGCACCTGCCTGCCAAGCATGCTTTCCCAAAACCTTTCTTGCAGCTCCGAGGAGTATGTGCGTTGCGGTGTGGTGTCTCATTATTGAGAGCCGTCTTTCAAAATCTATTTCAGCCTCAATTATTTCTCCTACGTCTGGAAGGGTTCCCTCGACTTTATGGATGATGACGCCTCCGGCGAGCATCTGGACGTCAACGACCCTCGAGGAGCCTTTAGAGTGTTTGATCACCCCTTGATCCGCGGCCGCTCCCCCGCCTTCAGGATAAAAGTAAGTCTTATCCAAGGCAACGTAATCTCCGTAGGTCTTAAGGACCTTCGCGCGGAACTTGGAGACAAATGGGTGTTCATAGTAAGCTTTCTTGGTCGCTGGGATATCTTTGAAGGCTTCTTCTAGGATCTTCTCCTCCTCTTCTTCGGCGACCCCGGCCTCCGCTCGGAGATGCCTTGATGCGACTAACTCATAGAAGTTCTCAGGGACCTGAATCTCCATACCGAGCTTTGAGGCGATGGGTTCAATCAGATCCGGCGTGATCCCCCGCTCGTCATAGACTCTGATCAGGAACTCCATAGGAATCTTCTTCTCTCCACGTTTCTTCATCGAAGAGAGTTCTCTCTCGACGTAGCTGGATCCCTTTGAGATCGTCTCCTCGAATTTCTTGACCTCAGTTTCAATTATATCTAACACCTCATTCCTCATCTCTTTGAGATGTGGGAAGTCGACGCCCCAGTAATCTAGTTGAAGATCTATCAGGTCCAAGAGCTTATCCTCATGACCCATGCTCCTCAGAAGCCTGTAGGTCCTCCTGATCAAGAGCCTCGCAAGATAACCAACTTGGACATTTGATGGGACAACCCCCTCGCTTATTATAAACGATATAGATTTCGTGAAATCGAGGACGGCGTAGATCCTCTCTAATGGCTCAATTTCATTGACTATAACTTCGAGGGGAATACCCGATGCCTCCGATACCCGCCTCCTCGCTTCCGCGACCGTCATCCCCTTCTTTGGAACCACCAGCGCCGTGTAGGGAGAATATTTAATCAATAATTCCCTGTCTACTTTCGGCATCTCGATTATTTTGTTAACCTTGGGATACAGCTCCCCGTAGATCGCGTCAAAGCTACTCGGCGTCCCCTGAGTAAACCAAGTGAACCTCTCGATTCCATATCCCGTGTCAACCGTTCTTATCGGGAGTTCTATGAGCTCGCCGTTCATCGTTTTGTACTGCATGAAGACCAGGGTCGCCAGCTCCATGCCATAAGATATAGATTCAAAGCATGGTCCCGCATTTCCCCCGCCACTCCAGACGCCCTCTTTGTAAACCAGTTCTTCCTCCGGAATCCCGAAGACCTCTTGGGCGAATTCGTGATAGTATCTTACCGTATCTTCCTTCCAGTAGATTTCCTTATCTGGATAATTGAATGCGTGGGCACCCCCCATCTCAAATATCGTTAAATGCCTTCCAAACGTGAGCCCAACCTTGTCTATGTCTACGAGCCTAATACAAGGCTGGCTTATCACGAGTGGGTTTGCCGGTGGGGGCGCGATTCCGGAGGTGACGAAGGGCTGGAAATCAACTATGCTGGCGTCTGTTAGGAACATGTCGGATCTCCAGCGGGCCACAACTGGATATGGAGCGATTATCTTATGGCCTCTCTTTTCGAAGAATTTGAGAAATGCCTCCCTAACCTCCCGAACATTCATCCTCCTTTTTGCCAGAGTCTTCCCGACAAAGCGATAAGGTTCACACGGCGACTCCCCGCAGACCTCCCTCTCCGGATCAACCGTCCAGAAATATTCTCCGCAAACTCGGCACCGTTTTCTCACATAGCCTCGTTCTCTAAAGAATTTGAGCGAATATACCTCAGGACCGAATCTCAAGATTTGCCCCCTTTCCGATCCTCTCCACAAATGGGAATACTCCCTTATATGCTATCACGCAGAGAAAGAGGGCGAGAATTGATTCTAAATTGAGAGAAAACCGTGAGGAAGAAATTACCGTCAGCCGAAGAGCGAGCTGAGACCAGCCAAAGCCTCCTCGGCTTCCTTCTTCTCCTCTTCTTTCTTCTTCTCTTCCTTGGCCTCCTTCTTCTCCTCTTCCTTAACAGGCGTCGGAGCAGGAGCTGCAGCAGGGACGGCTGGCGCCGCAGCGGCGCTCTTCAGAACTTCATCTATGTTAACCTCTGAGAGAGCGGCTACCAAGGCTTTTACCCTGGCCTCATCTGGGTTAACTCCCGCGGCCGTGAGTATTTTCTTCACATTTTCCTCGTTTATCTCCTTTCCGGCTTTATGCAACAGCAATGCTGCGTAAACGTATTCCATGACCACTCAGGTCAATCACAGTTAAGCCTATTCTTAAATCTTACTAAGCGAAAACCTGGGGAGAAGCTTATACGCCGGGTCCGAGCATTTCTTCACGTCGATGGAAAACATCGAAGTCGACCTAATCTGGTTCGATTCACTTGGAGCGAAATCCGCCTGTACCCTAGTGAAAACCCCTGATATCAAGGTCTTAATTGACCCCGGGGCAGCCGAGATGCAGCCAGGGTTTCCGGCGCCGAAGAACCTGAAGCGTAAATGGTTGGAGGAGGCCCGTAAGGCGATTAAAGATGCCTCGAGAAGCGCCGATGTTATAGTGATAAGCCATTATCATTATGATCACTTCACGGATTTCGATAAAGAGCTTTACGGCGGGAAAACGATTCTAGCCAAGGATCCAAATAGATACATAAACGGCTCCCAAAGGAAAAGGGCCGAAAGATTTTATAGCAATCTCGTAAAGGCATTTGGAAAAGGCGACTTAGAGGATTTCCTCGAGGCTCCTCGGCGGGAAAGTTATCCGGATCCATTAGATGACCTTCCCTTAGCCCGATCAAGGGATTATGGGGATTATTCGGAGAGAAAACGCGAACTCTTAGAACTCGGAAGGAAGTGGTTTAGGAAGAGGGTTGAAGAATGGAATAAGGCGCCTAGGATTCCCCAGCTGGTCTTTAACGATTGTAAGGTAAAGTTTGCGGATTCGAGGGTCTTCAAGCGGGGAAATACCTTGATAAAGTTCAGCAAGCCAAATTTTCACGGGATAGAATATGCCAGGGTTGGATGGGTCGTCTCGATTGAAATAATCTACGAAGATGAAAAATTAATTCACACATCTGATCTCGAGGGACCGGTAATAGAAGATCAAGCAGAGGAAATAATTCGAGAGAAGCCGAATGTCTTAATAGTCGATGGACCAAGCACTTATCTCATCCCCTATATGCTCAACCTCATCAACCTCAAAAGGGCTATTGAAAACATGAAAAGGATAATCAAGAACACGAGCCCAGAAGTAATAATCTATGACCACCATCTTCCAAGAGAACCGAGATACAGGGAACGAGTAAAGGAAGTTTATGAAACGGCAGAAAAAGAAGGAAGAGCCGTTCTTACTGCGGCAGAGTACCTTGGAAAAGAACCCGTCGTTCTATCCGCGAAAGATAGATAGAAAATCATTACTGTTCTCCTCGTTCATTTTCACTCTAAAAATCACATTAAGAGACAAGTCATAGAGGCCCGAAATGTCACCAAGAACTTCTGTTCCGTTAATCAATCAACGTGAAGCGCCTCAGAGAGAAATGAGAACGTTGTTTGAGCACTAAGGATAGTAAAATATATCTGAAAGAATTCAAACAAGCTTTAACAGAAATTGACTTTAAAGATAGCAATAATAGGTATGGGTATCGCAGGGCGTTACTTGGCTGCGAGAATTGTGGATAGGCATGATGTGGTCGGATTTGAAGCTCAACAAAATGGTAACTTTTATCCAATTTGCGCCTGGGGAACGAGTATTAATGAAATGAGACATTTGAGCAAAAGAGTAGGATTAAATTTTGATGATTACGTATTTCATGTAGGACGGGAAATACTGGTCGACTTAGACCGAGAGATCTTATCAATAAAAGCTAAAGGCCTCTGTACATTCGATAAGTTGAGATTCGAGAGGGATCTATCAAAGAACATCGAAATAAAGTTCGGCTCCAAGATTCTTTCTCCTACTAATGGCTATGACGTAATTGTGGATGCGACAGGAGTTGCACGTTCACTTCTTCCAAAGCCTGTGAAACAATATCTTATCCCGACTATGCAATATCGCATTAAATGTAAAGATCCCCCATTTGATGACTTTTACATAAAACCCTTCGATGGATTATCAGGATACCTCTGGTATTTCCCCCTCAGCAAACACGAATTCCACATAGGCGCCGGAGATTATCAGAGAAGACATATCAGTTTTTTAAACAACTTTATCAAAAAATGTCAGGGTGAAATTCTAAGAATGGATGCGAAGCCAGTGCGAATTGCCCCACCCCAGCTTTGCCGGCCAATCCGTCAAGGAAAGATTGTAGGAATAGGTGAAGCAATAGGAACCGTTTACCCCATGCTAGGGGAAGGAATCATCCCGAGTATTTGG
>QMUP01000060.1 GCA_003660635.1 Candidatus Wolframiiraptor sp. | reverse complement strand
TGCGGCTACCCGGGGCTTTTCGCAGCTTGCCACGTCCTTCCTCGGCGCCCGAGCCGAGGCATCCACCGGCCGGCGTCCTCAGGCTTGGGATTTATCGTTCGCCGTGGTTTATGGGTTCAGCCTTTGCGCGCGGTCATCGTGAGCATACGCTCCTCGCGGCATCCAGCGTCCAACATTCTATCTAGCTGGACGCCTTCATGCACCAACTATCTTTGTCGGCTAGTTACATATAAGCATTATCATTTTCAGTTCCCTAATCATAGCTGTCTCTGATGAAGGACGTGAGGTGATATGAAAACTATTTTGAGTTAAGGCTTCGTCCTTGAGCCATGAGTGGAGGAGATAGGGAGAATCTCTCTAAAATATTGAAGATTTAGGCCAAGGTATAATGCTCTGACTTCATGATATCCATTTAGGCGGTAGCTCGTTACCTCATTTTATTTAAAGAAGTTTGACTAGATAGGGAACTATAAGTATGCCCACGATTATGAAGACCAGCGACACGATCTCCAGCGACCTTCTCACTCTCAATACTTATTCACCTCCGCATACCGAATGTCAGTCCCCTGGTTAAGTATTTCTGAAGTATGAATGCTGCGACTACTATAGGTAAGATGTGAATCGTTGAGAGACTTGAGACATACTCCCAGTCGACGCCTTTCTCAGTGTAGATCCCAGCGTAGATCGCTACGGGCATAGTCCTAAGAGCCTTACCTCCCAATATGTAAATGAAGAGAAACTCGTTCCAGACAAAGATCAAGTTTAGGAGTATTACTGCGGCTAAAGCTGCTCTGAGTTGAGGTAGAATTATCTTTAAGACGGTCGCGGTCGTCGAAAATCCGTCAACTTTAGCGGCATCGTCAAGAGATTTCGGTACCTCATCTATGAACCCTTTTATCACCCAGAGCGCCAACGGCATGTTAAACATGGTATAAGTTATTATCATGCCTGGATAGATTCCAATGAACCCCAAAAGTCTGTAAACTATGAGCTGGCGCGGCGCTCTTCTTGGCAAGTGATGATTCTTACTACTATCACGGATTAAGACTTAGTAGTCGCAGGCGATGTGAGCTTGACAGCCGCAGATTACTATTAATAATTTTTAGGGAATTGTTGCGGAATGTCTCTCACTTCTTCTTACGTATCTCTAGGGTATACTTCCAAGGTTTGGGCGGCGGTCCTTTTCTCAGATCTTGGAAGAGCTTTTTCTCGGTCTGAGTTATGGGGCCTTCTAAATTCTGCTTCCACCATCTCTGGAAGAATGGTTTCCCAGCCCTCCTCTCAAGCTCAAGCTCCGTCGCGAATCTACCGCTAACGATATCATTCCATATTTTCCCGAATATCTTCTGCAAGTCGGCGTGTTGTATGATCAGTGGTCCTCGGGTCATTATACCATATTGGGCTGTTTCTGAGCCTGATTTTAATCCCGTGAAGAAGCCTAGTTCTCCCAGTGCCTTCCAAGTTTCTCCAGTTTCGCCTGACATATAGAATTCCATTATTGCTATTTCTGGATCAACACCCTGCTTTACAGCATAGTCTATAGCGGCTAACCAAAGATGGCCTGCTACGCCAACTATTTGCTCATGATATATATCTATGAAGGTTTCATCGTCCCAATCGCATTCAAATACCCCATATTTTGTTGCACCTATCCCCTTCGCTATAGCTAAGGCTATATCCTTGGCTTTTCCGCTATAGTCTTGATATACGGATATGAAGCATGGAAATCCTTTCCCTTCGAGATAGGTCTCTCTAACTCCTTTACCTATCATCCTAGGAGCGACCATTATTACATCCACGTTCTCTGGAGGTTTCACGAAGCCGTAGGTTATGCTGAAGCCATGAGCAAAGTTTAGAACCTTCCCAGATTCAAGCTTGTCTTTTATGTATTTCTCGAATACCTCGCCATGGATTTCATCGGGTATGAGCATGAATATTATATCGGCCTTACCGGCTGCCTCGTCTATCGGATAGACCTCGAATCCGTCATTGACCGCTACATTCCAGGATTCATCCTTTATATTCCCGACTATGACCTTCTCGCAGCCCGAGTCTCTCAGGTTTAATGCCTGAGCCCTTCCCTGATTTCCATAGCCGATTATCGCAATAGTCTTGTCTTTGATGATGGATAGATTTGCATCTTTATCAAAATACACCTTGACCATACTAGCTCACATATTTTTGGCGCTTTCCCCTAATAATAAGTTTTATTTTCGGCTACTGCAAGATTTTTAACCCTACTACTGTCATGGCGATAAGGTTTATAAGCAAAGATCATGAGCTAAAAATCATGAGCGCTATAAAGTTTAGGAAAATCGTCGATCTAACTCATCTAATGTGCAGGGACATGGTTTCTTGGCCAACTCTTCCCAGCCTAATGTATGAACATACGGCGATAGCTGCTAAAGATCTTTACACGATGACCGTGATAACTAGAATGACCACCCATACTGGAACGCATATAGATGTCCAAGCCCACTTTATACCCGGGGGCAAAACCATCGAAGATTATCCTATAGAGAGCTTCATGGGCGATGGAGTGGTTCTAGACTTAAGCTGGAAGAAGCCTGGCGAGGAAATATCCGTTGAGGACCTCAAGAGATATGAAGACGATATACAAGAGGGAGACGTAGTGATGCTCTGCACCAACTGGGATAAGAAGGATCGCTATACTAATGAATATCTATTCCAATGGCCTCACCTTGGAATAGATTCTGCAAAATATCTGGTATCCAAGCGGATTAAAGCTGTTGGTATAGATGCTTTGAGTATAGGTGGGTGGATGGATACGGTCCCCGGTCAAGGACCTGTGGCGAAGAGTTCCCCTGTAGAAGTTCATAGGATATTGTTGGGGGCTGATATTATAATAATAGAGGAACTCAGGGGACTCGATGAAGTTTTACATGGGAAGAAGACCGCCAGGGCATTTTTCGTCTTCGCTCCGCTTAAGCTCTCTGATGCTGAGGGATCTCCCTGCAGAGCCTTCGCCCTCATCTACTAAACTCTTGCAATCATTCTCCTTTATTTTATTACTACTATAACAAAGCATTGCCGGTTTTCGGATCGAAGAGTTTTATTCTTTCCTTAACGAAGTCTATTCTCAAGGTGTCGCCGGGCCTGGCTCTCACGGTTATCGGCGTCTTAGCTTTTAATGTTCGGTCATAGGATTCTAAGTGAAGTATTATCCTGTTCCCAACGTATTCAGCATGCACGCATTTGGCTTTCAGCGGCCCTGATCCTACTTCTACGAACTCCGGCCTTATTCCTAAAACCACGGTTTTCGGCTGTCCGAGCTTCTTAAGTTCATCCGCTATGAAGGATATGTCGTATCTAAATCCTCCCTCAGTGGATAGATAAAGTTTGCCGTTTTCCTCCACTACATCGCATTCTATAAGGTTCATTCCGGGGTTCCCTATGAACCATCCGACGAACGTATTCGCGGGGTTGTCGTAGAGCGCTTCAGGGGTATCGTATTGAAGAATCTTTCCTGCGTTCATGACCGCCACTTTCTCCGCTAGGGTGAGCGACTCGGTTTGATCGTGGGTTACATAGATCATTGTCTTCTTCATTCCTAACTGAATTTTCTTAAGCTTGGTTCTCAGCTCAATTCTAGCCTTCGGATCCAATACCGTTAGGGGCTCGTCTAAAATGAATACCGAGGGATCTCTTATGAGAGCCTTGGCTAAAGAGATTTTCTGTTTCGAGTTTACGTCGAGTTTAATGGGCTTCTCGTTAAGAATCTCCGTTATACCCATGAGCTCAGCAATCTCCTTCACCTTCTTTCTTATCTCTGACTCAGGCTCCTTCGCGGCTCTTAATGGCAAAGCAATATTTTCATAGACAGTTATGGTAGGATAGAGAACCGGGAACTGAAATACCATGGCAACGTTTCTCTTTCTGGGCTCCCAATCCGTGACCTCTTCTTCATCAAAGTAAACTTTCCCTTTTGTCGGGGTTTCAAGTCCGGCAATTATTCGGAGGGTGGTGGTTTTACCGCAACCCGATGGACCTAGGAGACCCACGAAGGCGCCATCCGGGATCTCCAAGGTTACATCATCTACCGCTACCACCCTTTTCTTTTCACCCTTGAATATCTTGGTTACATGGTCTAAGAATACTCTAACCAATTAGATCACCTCCCCTTGCTAGGAGTTTCTCATCTTCGGAGGAGAAGATATACAAGCTCTCTGCGTTAAAGCCCACTTCTATCCCTTCACCTATCTGCCTCCTATAGATCGCTGGAACCGAAACTCTTAGCAGTTCTTTCAGACCGGCGTCTATGTGAACTATAGTGTCCGACCCCACTACCTCTGTTAGGACTATCTTTCCTTTAAAGTTTATCTCCTTTTTACCGGAGAGTTCAACTATACTCATGTGCTCGGGTCTTAACCCTATTTTTACCTTACCTTCTGGCAGGTTTCCGGTGTTTTTGAAGGATGTCTCGAAGATCTTCGTTTTGATGGATATCATGTCATTCGTTTTCACAACTTCCCCATCGAAGATGTTCATCTCTACTACGCCGAAGTATCTTCCGACGAGTATATTAGCCGGGGTCTCATATAGATCCTCCATCGTTCCCAACTGTAAGACCTTCCCTTCATTCATTATTGCTATTCTTTCTCCAAGAGACATGGCATCGAGGGGGTCGCTGGTTATGAGTATCACGTTCTTCCCTACCTCTCTCTGAATCTTGTAGAGTTCGGCTCTCATGTCTTCCCTTATCTTGTAGTCGAGTCTCACAAGTGGTTCGTCGAGTAGAATCACCTCGGCATCCTTCACGAGTGCTCTCGCTATCGCAACTCTTTGCTTCTCTCCACCGCTCAGCTCGGAGGGGTAGTGGGTTAACCTGTGATCTATCTTTAGGTATCGTGCGACATCCATTACTCTCCTCCTTATCTCATCCTTCGGGAGTTTCATTAACTTGAGAGGGCTCGCGATGTTATCGAAGGCAGTTAGATGTGGGTATAGAGCGAAGTCTTGGAATGCTACAGCGACCTTTCTCTCGACAGGGCCTAAAGATGTTACGTCCTCTCCGTCAAAGAGTATTCTACCCTTATCTGGGATCTCAAGCCCCGCGATCAATCTCATGACCATACTCTTCCCGGATCTCGGCGGTCCTAGAATGCAGAAGAGGGATTTGTCAGGTATCTCTAAGCTAACATTATCCACGATAGGTTTCTGATCTATTAGCTTACTGACGTTCTCAAGCTTTATCTCAGGCATGTCATCACCTTACCTTCGGCCGAGGTATAGGCGAATTATATATTTTCTGAACACTATCAAGATTATTAGGGGTGGTATGGATCCTAGGGTTCCCATGGCTGCATACACGTTCCATAGGGTCCTCTGTCCAAGCCTTAGCTGGGGTAGATATGCTGTATAAGTTACCACCTCTCCGCCAGCAATCTTTAGTGCGAAGAGAAACTCATTCCAGAGGAATAGCCAAGTGAGTGCAATGGTGGCGGCGAGACCCGCGCCCAGTAGCGGTATAACTATCCGCCTGAGCCTTGCTCCGAAGCTATAGCCATCTGCTACAGCGGCGTCTTCAATGCTTTTCGGTATCTCATCTACAAATCCCTTGATGAGCCAGATGGCGAGCGGTATCGAGAAGATCGTATATGTCCAGATTAGGGCAAAGTAGGTATCGATGAGTCCTAGGAAGACCCAGTAGGTTACTATTGGTAAGATTACGGCGAATGGTGGGAGCATCCTGAGAGTTAATTGAATAAAGAACGAGCGTTCATCGTTCATGGGAGCATTCGGGAACCTGGAGAAACCATACGCGGCGAGAAGACCGACCACTACCGCTATTATTGTCGCGATCGAGGCGACGATCAAGCTCGTTACAAAAGTCCAAGCAGCCTTCGTGCCGAAGACCCTTTCATAAGCCTCTAAAGTCGGAGTGAAGTCAAAGTAGGGAATTATCTTTGGAGGTATGGAGAAAACG